>CBIHQO010000586.1:0-4824 GCA_966211735.1 uncultured Schlesneria sp. | reverse complement strand
ACCAGGTGTTGGATGCGTACAACAACTCTTGAGCGTCGGACAATTCTTCAATGTTCTTCGCGAGCAATTCTATCGCCGCCTGCCGACGTTCTGCCTCGGGTAGCTTGCTGTCCCCTTCCCAACCAGGATTGTGGTCACGCAGCTTGACCTTGGATTCGGGGGAGATCCGGAACAGATTCAAGGCATCTTTGATCGTCATCATGCGGGACAGCTCCGTTCACGCGAACTCACGAGGTGACAATAGAATTGTCTTCTCACGCATCGCCGGACCGAAGTCAACCGAGCAGCAAGTCTCGGGTCAGAAAGGCTGTTATCGGACACGCTGCTTGGAGGCCCACAGCGTACTGACGTGTCGAGTAACGTGATCTATTCCTGCGGTGCGGCAAGTTCTTGTTCTGCGTCTGTTTGCACGCTTCGTTTCTGTATAGCGTCGCGAAAATCGGCCTGCGTCATTCCCGGAAACGTGCAACAGTCATCGATCACAAATTCCGGTGACGTCGCGACCGCTGGCTGGGTTTCAAGTCGAGGAGTTGCCACGACCGGCGCTTCGATCTTGTTCCGTTGTCCAGAGGCGACGCTATATCCGAGCAGGCCTCCCATAATCATGACGGCGAGAACACTGAACGGAATCCGTTTCGTCATGAGAGCCACCTTTTCCGTCCAGTGAAAACTCGGTGAGGAAGTCAGCAGAATTAAAGCACAATGCTTGATGAATTGCACTTTGATTAAGAAAGGTCGGGGTCGAAAGCGGCTCGTTTGGGCACCGAAGTTTGTGATAAGAAACGGCACTGCGTGGTCACGACAGCTTCAAGGAGAATTCATTTTGCTTCGAGCGGTTGCACTGCTTTCGCGTCGGGGAAAAATCGCTGACCTGGACTGTGTGACCGTCGGCTCGGAATTCGAGCAATCGCAGCCAGCCATCGCCGCCCGCTGGCCGCATTTGAAAGTTGACCAGCATCTGATGGACATTGCGTCCGCCCGGCGTTGCTGACGTTAACCGCCCCAGCCCGTCTTGGAGCACGTGGCCGTTCAGGGTCATGATAAAGTTCTCGTGACGGCTCACGAGGTTCGTCCAGAGTTCTTCGCCATCCAGGACATCATCTTCGGTGGCTTTAGCGACTGGATAAGCATGGGGATTCCAGGATTGTTCCTTTCCGGATTTCTTCCAGTCGTAGCGGGTGTCATCGAAATACATGTAGGCATGCGTGATTAAGATTGCTTCGCGGTCTTTATGCCGGGAGACGACTTCGTTGGCCCAGCGGACGACCTCGCGACGTGGCCCGAATTCCAGCGCGAGGACCAGAAATTTCCGACCTTCTGCGGAAAACAGATGGAAGCTGTTCTCCAGGCGATCGGGCTCTTTGTCGTAGACGCCGCCAAACGTGGCGAGATCATGGAACTGCTTGACCGGAAAGTAATCGTTCAATCGGGTGGTCCGGTCCTTGCAGCCACCTTTCTCGCTGTAGTCGTGATTTCCCGGCACCATGAAATAGGGGACCTTGCCGTCCAGAACGCTCATGGCGGCCACCGCGTTTTCCCATTCCGGGACGGTGTTGTGGTTCGTGATATCGCCCAGATGCAACACGCACGCAATGTTTCGCGACTGCTGGTTGTCGATGATCCATTTTGTCTGGCTGAGGAAGATGTCCGGATACTTCTCGCTGTAATTCTGAGTGTCGGGCAAGACGACAATGCTAAATGATCCAGGCTGAATCGCGGCCGGTTCACCATCGACAAGCACGCCGTCGGCATAAGGATCCGCCGCCGATGCGGTGGACGAAAGGAGTTCCAGGGCAACCGGTGACAGCGCCAACAGCGCACTCGACTTCATCAATAATTCTCGTCGCGAAAGCTGAGTCATCGTCGAAACTCCTGATCGTGGTGTGAACGCGAGGCAACGAGCATAGTCGGTGTCGTGAAGTTAATGTGAAGCACTGATTGATTCCAACGCCGTCATTCCCGGGCAGGCGGAAATTCAGCAAATCTGCGGAATTCCGCGACGCGATGTTTGTCGCAAATCGCCTCGTCCATTCACGTTCGCACGCCGCGCGTCTACAATATCGGCGACGCGATTTTCCTTAACTACGAGAGCTCCATTATGCTGCGTGCGGCTGCTGTCGGTTTCAGTCTGGTTGTTCTGCTGCTCGCGGGAACGTTTCCTACTCTGGGCGATGCGCTACCAGACGTTAAGGCTCGTCTGCTGGACGATGCCAAGTATCTAGCCTCCGACGAATTGGAAGGTCGCGGGGTCGGAACCAATGGCTTGACCGTCGCTGCGGGCTTCGTTCGAGATCAGTTCGCCAAGGCCGGACTGGCCGTAGACCGCGTTGATGGGGGGGCATTCCAGAAATTCGAGCTGACGACCGGAGCCAAGCTGACGGAGCCGAATTCAGTACAACTGCTCGGTCCGAACAACGAAGTCCTCGAGTTGAAAATGGGCGAAGACTACGAAGTGTGCTCATTTGCCGGAACCGGTTCGTTTGAGGGGGACCTGGTTTTCTGTGGCTACGGGATCGAAGCGAAAGACGATGGCTACGATGATTTCGCGGGATTCGATGTCGCGGGCAAGGTGATCGTCGTCATGCGACGCAGCCCCCGCCAGTCGGATATGAAGTCCGCTCACTCCTTCATGCGGCATCAGGATCTGAAATCGAAGATGAACCAGGCCGCGACTCACAAGGCGGCGGCGGTGCTTTTCGTGAACGATACCTATACCGCTCGCAAAGCCGTCGAGAAGCGACGCGACGATCTGGCCGCCGCCAATGAAAAGGTTGCGACATCGGCCGAGGCGTTCGTTGAGACTGACACGACTGACGGCGAGAAGTTGAAAGAGGCCCGCAACAAGCTGACTGCCCTCATCAATCAGTTGAAGTCGGTTCGTGATGCTGGCAAGTCAGTGAATGATGACGGCTTGATGAAGTTTGGTTATGCCGGCCACGGCGATTCAAAGCCGCTCCCCCCTGCTCTGCACATCACGCAGAAGATCGCCAACAAACTGTTGGCGGCCGCTGGAACCAAGCTGGAAGACGTTGAATCCGCAATCGACCTTGATTTCAAGCCGCGATCGGCTGTGATTCCCGGCTGGAAGGCTCGCGGCACGCTGTCGATGGAAAAAGTGAAGACCGAAGTTTCCAACGTCATCGGGGTCATCGATGGTGAAGGGCCATTAGCCGATGAGACGATTGTGATCGGGGCTCACTATGACCATGTTGGCCGCGGAGGCGCGGGGTCGCTCGCACCAGGATCAACCGAAGTACACAACGGGGCCGACGACAATGCCTCGGGCACCGTCGCCCTGATCGAACTGGCTCGTCGATTTGCCGAAGCGGCCAAGATCAAAAAGCCGGCTCGTCGCATCGTCTTTATTGCCTTCACGGGTGAGGAAATGGGGCTGCTGGGATCTGCTCGCTATTGCCGCGAACCCGTCTTTCCGCTCGAAAAGACTGTGGCGATGCTCAATATGGATATGGTCGGACGCCTGAAAGACGACAACAAGTTGATTGTCTATGGCACCGGGACCAGCCCTCGCTGGGAACCGGATCTCAAGCAGTTCAATGGCGATGACAATTTCAAATTGATCTTCAAACCGGAAGGCTTTGGACCCAGCGATCATTCCTCCTTCTATGCGAAGAAGATCCCCGTCCTGCATTTCTTCACTGGTGAACACCCCGACTACCACCGACCTACTGACGATTGGGATCGCCTCAATTTTGACGGGATTGCTCGCGTTGTGGATCTGATCCAGAAGGTAGCTGAATCGACGATCGAAACATCAGAACGACCGCAGTATGTCGAAGTGAAGGGAACCGCGAACCCGACTCGTGGTGGCAGCCGCCCCTATTTTGGTTCGATTCCCGAGTTCGGTAACGAGGAGCCCGGGTATGCGATCAGCGGTGCCGCTGCTGGAAGCCCTGCCGAAAAGGGGGGACTTAAAGGTGGGGACCGGATCGTGAAGTTTGGTGGCAATCCGGTCGCGAACCTCGACGACTTCGACGCCGCGTTACGAAAGTTCAAAGGGGGCGACGAGGTCGAAGTCGTCGTCGTTCGTGACAAGCAGGAAGTTCCACTCAAAGTGAAACTCGATCAACCGAAATAAACATAATTGAGAGGCGCTTCACCGGCGCTTCCGATCGTTCCAGAACCGTCTTGTAGAAAGTGACGCGATGCGACTCTCGCAGCTTTTTCTGCACGTTCGAAGTGGTTTACGAATCAGGTACCCGAACACGGCAAGTGCGATCGCTTCGGCATTGCTGCTAGCATTGTTCGTTGGCTGTGGGAGTGGCACGCCTACGCCTCAAGCGAAGCCCAAGGTGATTCCCGCGACGATTCCCAACCCCGTTGCGGCACCTGTTGCGGCCAAACCCGTCGCTAATGTTGCCGGTAAAGCGAAAGGAGCGAATCAAAAATCGGCTCCGGCGAAGCCGCTGCCTCCCGGAACTGACCCACGGTCCGTCTTCGACGTGTCGGCCACAAGCGTGACGAGTGATGTCGGTGCTCCCGCGACGAATTCGCCCGATCTATTTAACGTGGAGTCAGGTTCGCGCGGCATCGATTCGACGCGAATGACTGTTGCTGTGGCCTCAACGAATTTGAAGGGGCAGCTGAAGCAGGGGTTCAAACTCCCCGCGGGATTTGAAGTCCTGCCCGACGCCGGATTTTCTGACGACGGCCTTCCTTTACGAATTCGCTGTACGAAATCCTCATCCGTCTTGGCGCTCGTCCCGGCTGGGGTTGTTCGGTTCGGGACCAACAGCGGACCATCCGAATCGCAGCCCGAATTCTCTGCTCATCTCGATACCTATTACCTGGAGGTCTTCGACGTCA
>CBIHQO010000585.1:0-4827 GCA_966211735.1 uncultured Schlesneria sp. | reverse complement strand
GAAGGATTGGAAAGTCGCGACGACTCCGTATCAATCCCCGTAGTGGAATTATGATGCGAATTATGTGTGGATTTACTTGTAAATCCCACAGTTGAATCGTAGAGTATTCATCGCCACAACCGATACCTTAAATCAAATCTTAGAACACGCCCCGTCGCGGTCCGCTCGGTTGTGGCAAACAGAGCAGATTCGCGGCGGGGCTTTCTTTTTGATTTGGAAAGGCTCTCTCGAATGCTTTCCCCGCGTGCTCCGCAACACGCAAGGAAGCCCATCACCACCCACGGAATCGGGTCTCACCAGGATCTAACCAAAGCCGCCGCGCCGTTCATGCCGCTCCTGGCACTCTTCGATCGAATGAAGGCCGAACACACCGCCGAGGTTCCCGCAATCAGTCAGGCGGACCGTGATATTGCCCGTGAGCGATACTCCGTCCTCAAGATCTACATGGTCTACCTTCAAGAGTTTCGCGATCAGCAATGCCGCGACGGAAAACTACGAAGGGGGACAATTGAGAAAGATCGTCAGTCTTTGCGGTGCTTTTCAAAATGGGACCATGATCCGATACGAGCCCCCAAGGACTGGCCAGAAGATGAGGTGTGGCAAGGTCTCCCAGCGCTATATCTCGCTCAAGGCTATGTGGAACAATGGTTTCTAGAACGCATTCTGCAAGGCTATTCCATCAACACCATGCGTTCGCGTTGGGCACATCTCCGCACGATCATGAACATGGTGCAGCGACTCGGAATTATGGACGTCGTTCCGACTGTCGAAGTTGAAAGCGTCATCAGACGAATTGAATCGTCAACCGGAATCGACCCTGACGACGATCTCCCGCCTGTCATCTATTCGACCGAGCAACTGGACCAGGTCTATCGAAGAATTGAGGAATTTGACCTGCTAACTGCCTGGGTGCTCGGCCTGAATTGTGGAGCACGAACAGTCGACTTGTTCTCGCTGCGATGGGGGCATGATGTGCGGTTCGGTGAGAAGCCTGAAGTCACTTTTAAGGCCCGAAAGACTGGTCGACGCCATTGGGTTCCGTTGCACCCTGTCACAGTTCAGCATCTGCGCAAACTTGTCCTCAATCAAGGACACATTAACCCGGCTAAGCCCACCGGTCTCGTGTTTCCGGACCTGACGTCTGCAGTCTCCAAAGATCCGGAGAAATCGCCCCCCGCTCGAATCAGAAATGACCGAATCAAAGCTGCTATACGGGCAGCCGGAATCGGTCTCGAAATTGAGGGGGAATACGACAAACCTTGGCAGGTTCTCCGTGCCACTTGTAGCACTCGACTGAATAACCATCGCCCTGGCATCGGTCGCCTCGTGACGCACGGCAAAGAATCAGACGTGAACTCGCTTCACTACTGGAACGAGTACCCCGCGATCGTCGAGGCAATCAACACCCTGGTACTTCCGCCAGCATTCAATGTCGGGGGGTACAAATGCAACTAGACCAGTTCCCCTATCGGCTCATTCCCGACCAGGCGACCGCCGCCGAGCTGCTGCAGCAGGCCGCCACGGTGAACGAACGGTTTACCGAATTGACCGGGCTACTGGTTTCAATCGGTCAAGCCATCTGCGTCGGTCGCCGCATCACCCACGATCGACTCTTTCAAGCTTGGATCTATTCCGAGTTCGGCTGGTCACCAAACGTGGCAGATGCATTTCTTGATGCCGTTCTCAACTACGAAGTGAAACCAGAAGCGTCGAACGCGATATCAGGGATTTACTTCGCGGAGGCACTGATTGCCAACGGCGTTTGCATCCGCGAACTGAAGAAAGCCTACGACCTGGTCAAAGCCTATCGAACGGTGATGCGGGGAGACGCCAGTTTCGCCCGACTGCCCCGTTCAGCATCCCGACGCCCAAGGCGGCGGTTACTTCGCGCTCGTATCACCAGGCGACGTTCCGACGCGCCAACCGACGACGACAGTGATTGTGTTTGAACCCTATAACCCACAGAAAGGCCGACGATGGAATTGAACATCATCCAATGCGACCGATGCCGAACACGGAGTAAAAATCGAGAAGGCTGGTCGAAGTTTCAAGCGACGTTCTCGACAGATGAGTCGCCCGAACCGAGCTACGATCTTTGTCCTGACTGCGTCGTCAAATTCAAGGCCAGCATCGACGAGCTGCTCAGCGACCGACCGATACCAACATTGCCAGAAGTCGCGCCGTGCCTGGAGTCGATCAAGCTAGTTGAACAGCGTCACATCTTGCATGTCCTCACGGCGAAGGATTGGAACAAATCCCACGCCGCTCGAATTCTCGGCATCGAGCGCTCGACGCTTGACCGCAAGCTGAAAGCGTACAAAGCCTCACGGCCTGGTCCGGAGCTCGAGCGGTTGAACCAATTGGAATTGATGCACGGCGGAGCGCTGCACGGCAAAACAATCGCCGAGATCGTGTTGGCGTTCGAACTCCCCGAGGATCTGCAGGCCCAATTGACGCCGTTCAACACTTGGGAAGAAACACACCGTTCCACGCAGGCGAGAATCGATGTCCTTACGCATGTTGCCCAATGGTTGAACGCGACGACGTGAGCGTTTCTAGCATCGGTCCAGTGTGGCCCGATGGTTTCTGTTTGCCCAATTGAAAGAGAGAGTCCGACCATGTCCCGAGCCAGTTTCGACTATCAAGTTTTGAAGGATGCCGAAGTCGCCAAACAAGCGAAGCAGAGCGCGAAGGAAATCCACCAGCTCCTGGAGAAGTCCGCAGAGACGGTCGTCAAGATCGGCCAGCATTTGCTGGCCATGAAGGCCAAGATGACTCCCGTGATGTTCAACGCCTGGTTCAACGCGGAATTCGGTTGGGTGAACTCAGTCGCGTTCAACTATATGCAGGCCGCGACCACGTTCGCGGGTCTCGATTGCCTCAAACAGTTTCAGCCGACGGCGATTATCAACTTGTCGCGCAAAAGCATCCCCGAGGAGGTTGTGTCCGACTGTATCGATAAGGCCCGCAAGGGCGAAATCGTAACGTCGACGGTCGTTTCCAAAATGCTGAAGGACATCGACCACAAGCCCGCACCAAACATGGGTCGCAAACCCAATCCAGAATCGCCAAGGTCGATCATTCACAAGGCCGTGGCCACGGTGAAGGACCTGACCGAGTCTCTGGACTCGCTATCGGCCAGCATCAACGCCATGTCGCTTCAGCAGGCCGAACGACAGAGCCTCGCCGAGAAGTTCATGGAAATGGCCAATCGCCTGATGCAGTCTGACGTGCCGGCATCTCCGACGCCGGCGACGACCCCAAAGGCCGCTCCCGCGTCCAAGCGAACGTCAAAGAACCCATCGCGAGCAAAGTCGTGAACGTCCACGCAATTTCGGTCTAAGACGGGAAAGGACTCCCGTTTGTTTCTTGTGTTGGTTACAAATTCACTTCCTTGAAAGGACCTCAAGCCAATGGTCAAAGCCAAACTAAGCGACGGAGTCGCCCTAATCCCCGCGGTGGGCTACATCCGCATGTCTACCGACGATCAAAAGGACTCGCCGGAACGTCAGCGAGGCGAGATCGTGACGATGGCCGAACGTTCAGGCTATCGCATCATCAGGTGGTACGAGGACCACGGGATAAGCGGAACTGAGTCAAAGAACCGTCCCCAATTTCAGCAGATGCTGAAAGACGCCCCTAAACGAGAATTTAAGGCCATTTTGGTCTACGAACCAAGTCGCTTCTCGCGCGAGAGTGTCCTTGAGGCGGCTAAGCATTGGAGTGTCTTGGAGGACAACGGTGTCGTACTCGTAAGCGTGACCAAAGGAGTGGCAGACTTCAACGACGTGGCCGATCTGGTCATGCAGGTCATCGGGCAGCATCAGAGCCGAGGAGAATCGATCACCTTTGCTGAACGGTCCCTGTCGGGGAAAAAACGAAAGGCAAACGCCGGAATTTATCAGGGTATGCCACCGTTCGGATTCGAACGCGAGATTCGTGACGAGTCTGGAAAAGTCGTCAAGCGGATCACTTGCTGGGAGCGGTTCAGGACGCCCAAGTCATGGACTTCGAAGCTTGTTCCATCTTCCGACAAGAAGGTCCTGGATGCTGTCCGTTTTATGTTTAATTCGGTGATTGAAGGCGTGTCGTGTCGCCAGATCGCATTCGCAATTAACGCACAGGGATTCAGAGGCGCTGCAGGTCAGCTATTCAACTCCAACAAAGTTCGGTCAATTTTAACCAATCCGAAATACAAAGGAGTGCTCGTCTTCGGGGCTCGACCATCGGGTAAGTTTGTTACATGCAATGAAACGATCATCGTCAATGACGCTCACCAGGGTTTCGTTAGCGTTGAGGTTTTTGACAAAGTCCAAACCCTGCTGAAGTCCTCCTACAGAAAAATGGGTGTAGCCGAGCCGGGGAAATACCTGCTAGGGTCGATGGTGTACTGCGAGCACTGCGGACGCCGCTTGACTGCTGCCAACGTCTGGGGAAAACTTTTCCCGGATGGACGTCGGCAGTACCCGGAAGGCTATCGGCAGTATCGGTGCGGAGTCACACGGACAGGAATCGAGGCCTGTGATGTAAGACCAGCTGTCGGAGCTGCAACTTTAGAAGAGCTTGTGATTCGGTTCGTTCGCGAAAAGGTTTTGTGCGAAGCGAATCGAAAGAATCTGTTGCACTGGGCACGAATCATGACCAGGGGAAAGCAAGGCCCGTCTCGTGATGAATTAGAACTCGATGGCGTGCGACAGAAAATCGTCGTGGGTGAAAGTAGATTGATCGATTCGAATGATGCAACGTTCGGGGCTCTCTCTCGACTCTTGGTAGAGTTGCGCCAAAAGTAAACGCGACTGGTAGAGCGAATTAAGGCGATGCAGTCCG
>CBIHQO010000584.1:0-4827 GCA_966211735.1 uncultured Schlesneria sp. | reverse complement strand
ATTGAAATTGGTTCGGTCGTGATTGACCGAATACAGCAAATGGTAACGGTCGATCGAAATCATGTGGCGCTAACGAGCAAAGAATATTGTCTCTTAGAGTTTCTCGCGAGGCAGCGAGGCACATTGGTCAGCCGGACGGATATCTATTCCCACCTATTTGACATCACCGATCCGTCTCTCTCGAACTTACTCGATGTGTATGTGTGCAAGATTCGTCGCAAGCTCGGGGACAGGTTGATCACAACGTGTCGAGGCGCTGGCTATGTCATCGAAAGTTAAGCCGTGACGGTCGGGATCAATCGTCCTTTAGATTGGGATCGAGATGGATACCGCGGTACATGTTCGCGAGGCTGCTTCGTTTGTGGGAGATTCTATCCTGACAAATTGCCGGCAATCTGCCGCTCAGTCGCAGGCCCGCTCATGCTTGGCGGTAGTGTTCGGCTTTTGGCTCTTGCTCGCGAGTGGTTGTGCTACGAGCGGGCGATATGAGTACGGTCAGTTTCATGCGGCTCGATCTTCAGGCGCCGATCTCACGCCGGTACGACTCGAGTACGGCAGACCGAATAAAACATTGGACCGTATCGGCAATATCCTTGGAGCTCCGGCCAAGCTTCTGTCGCTGAACTCGAGGATCGACAACCATCGCGTGTCTGCTGAGACGATTGAGAAGCTTGTCGTTTATCTGGAGAAAAATGATCTCACCGATGTTCGCGTTTCTGTCAATGACTATTCTCCAAAAGACGAATGGCGAAGGATGCGAGCAAACGAGCGCATCTCCCCTGGATGGAAGTATACGGTCGGCACTCTCAATTGGGTCGGCTACACAATCATGCCAGGCCGACTCTTCGGTGGTACCGAATACAACCCGTTCACGAATACTCTTTACGTGAATTCCGATGTTCCCGCAGTTCTGCTCGCCGAAGCTGCCTATGCCAAGGACATTCATGCTCGGGAATTTCCCGGAACATACGCTGTCTTCGCCAATAGTGTGCCTGGGGTCAGCATCTGGCGTCGGTCACGAGCCGTCGGCGATGTGCTGGGGTATGCCAGAGCTGAGCAAGATTGGGACGTCGAGAAGCAAACGTACCTCGTGATGTACCCGCAGATTGGAGCGTCTACTTTTGGGGGCGCGGGAATGTTGGCCATGGGATCGCCGGGGGCTTTGTCATCTTTCATCGTCGGTCCGTTGCTGGGGGCGGGCGGTGCGATTGCCGGTCATGCTGCGGGCCGCACCATCTCCCGCCGTCGTGAATTGGAGCTGGCGAATGTGGCGGCCTGTAAAGATGCCCTGACGGACGCTAAGCCGCCGATGCCGTCAGTCGAGCAATCCCCCGACAGTAATGGTGGCCTGATAGGCGAAGAAGGTGGTGGTCGTGAGAAATCGCCTTTTCTTCAAACAAACGATGATGATGATGAACGCTCAGACGTTCCGGCGAACGGAACAGGAACTTTTGATTCCGACAGTCCTGATGAAGAGTCACTCCGCAAGGAGTGTTGAACGTGTAAACCGGTAGTTTCTATGTGAACGGCTCTGCTGTCCCATTCCATATAACGCATGTAGTGGAGATGGAGCGCGCGGCGGTATTGACGAGCCGACAAAGAACGGTAATGGAGTGTATTGATGGCAACCAAACACATCGTCATTTCGGGAACAGGCCGATGCGGGACATCGTTCCTCGTCGAACTGCTCACACATTTGGGATTGGATACGGGTTTCCCACTTGAGAAGATCGAACGTCGTAAATCAAAAGTGGCACGGGCAGGGTTGGAGAAGGATATCCGCAAGCCAGGTGCACCCTATATCGTGAAGAGCCCTTGGTTCTGCGATTACGTGGAAGAGGTCCTTGCTCGTGATGACATAGTTATCGAGCATGTCTTTATTCCCATGCGTAATTTGCATGCAGCAGCGGAAAGCCGACGATTCGTCACCGCAGCGACGATCAAAAGCATGTCACTTCCAAAATGGCTTTGTTTTCGCCTGTTTCCAGAAAACGTCCCGGGGGGCATCACTGTCGAAAGCGAGCAACAGGAAGAGGAGTTGCTTAGAAGCATCTACAGACTGACGACCGCGCTCTCCAAGACGATGATCCCGGTCACTTTGATGCGTTTCCCTCAACTCGTTCGGGATGAATCGTACCTGTTTAGGAAACTCGAGCCAGTGTTGGGCGATACTTCATTCGCGACGTTTCAGTCTGTATTCAAAAGTGTCGCACGTCCGGATTTGGTGCATACCTTCTGCGAAAGTGACCGGTGAGGCGAGATGGCCTCTTTGTCATCCTCATCACAGCGGGGTGGCTGTGGTCGACGCTTCGTCGCCGGGTGCGCATGCCTTGCCTTCGCCTCGCCTTTGCACAGCGCCCAGATAGGCATCGAAAGCGTTCAGTAATGGGTGCCACGATTTTGGAGTCTTCGACGAGGTCGTGCTCTTCCTGCATTCAGTTTCTTGGGGCTGGGGCAAGGAATCTCGATCGATCAGCATGGGTTCTGTTAGTACTGCGAACACCCCAGCGCATGCACTGGCAGTCGCTCGCCTGCCGCAGGATTCCCTGGTGCTAATTCGTGCGAATTGATCCGATTTGTGGTCTCCTCCACCTCTTCATTTCTGCCCCTTCCGTGTCTTCCGTGGTTCCCCTCTCTTCTCTACGCCCTTCGTGTCTCTGCGTTTCAATTTTACCTCCCTCGTCACCGAAAAAACTTGCGACTAAATTCCCCAAATATGTGAAACAGGGGCTTGGTTGAGTCACCTGTTTCTGGCACAAGAGAGCCACAACCAGTGTGCCAGTCAGACCTCATCGATTGAGGCTTGGTCGACGCAGAATCGTCTGCGCTTGAAGCCCGCCAGGCGGGGTTGTTCTTTCACAACTGATCGCCAATCAGCAGCGACCTTGGAGTGCGGTGGCTCGGTACCGCTTTGGCTCCAATCGACAGAAATCCGTGTGGCTCAATCTGCACGGCCCGTGAGTCCTTTGACAACGGCCGGCAAACCTGCGAACACTCCTCATCAGTACAATTGAGAGGTTGTGTCATACAGCAGTCGCCCTCTTCTTCGCGCCTTTGCGCCTTCGCGTTGAATCCCCCTGCCACGCAGCCACGGCCGCGGAGTTGTGTCATGCCACATTCGACCAGAGGTTGTGTCATGCAGCCAGCAGGTTGTCGGATTTGCGAAGCCGATTCCTGACCCCTTCGAGCTTGTCTCGATGGAGACGGGCTTATGCACTACGTCACGAGCAGCCCGCCTGATTTAGTGCAAAGGCCCACTTCCACCGTGATGAACTCGGTGGGGGGGGTTGTGTCATGCAGTAGATGTCCGTCGCTTGGCCCGAGCCACTCAGCCCTCAGCTGTCTTAGTAGCCATCAGCTTCTGCACGTACTTGCCCAGGATGTCGGTCTCGATGTTCACCGGGTCACCGACGGCGCGGGACCCTAGTGTCGTGACACTTAACGTGTGTGGGATCAACGCGACACTGAAGCGGTTCGTTTCGACGTTGACGACCGTCAGGCTGATCCCGTCCACCGCGACCGAACCTTTGGGGACCATCAAGCGAGCGAGGGCCTCGGGGACGCGGAACCACATGGCGACCCATTCTCCTTCGCGATCAATGACATCGACCTGGCCGATGCCGTCGACGTGACCCTGCACAAAGTGGCCACCCAGTCGTCCGTTAACGGGCAGCGATCGTTCAAGATTGACCGAGTGACCGACGGCCAGGCCACCGAGGTTGGTTTTCGACAGGGTCTCGGTTCCTGCTTGAAACGCCCAGCAGTCGTGCTTGATCTCGATCACGGTCAGACAACAGCCGTTGATGGCGACACTGTCTCCCAGTTGGCAGCAATCTGGCCCCGAGCCACCAAGCATCGGCGCGGGGGGAGCGATGACGATTCGCAGCCCCGCGGCTTCGGTTTCCACGGCGGCGACTCGACCCAGACCTTCGATCAATCCTGTAAACATGGCCGCTCTCGTCTTCGGATCACATTCGTGCAATTGGAGTTACGACAGAGAACCGCTTGATTCCTGACAACAGAACTGTAGGCCGCGGCCGGCGAATTTGGAACTCAAACGGCTTCCCAGATTCCGAAGCCGTCAGCTTTTCGGGGGTGATCCTCGCTGAACTCTTCGGAAGCTTTTGGCGATTTGCCCGCGTTTCCGCGAGGTGCCAGACATTCTGACCCAGAATCCGGGGCGGCTGATGGCCGATCGTCCGGGATTCTGGTAAAAAACGCCCTGCAAGACGGGCGTTATCGAAGCAACGACAGCTTCAGCGCTCGGTATCCATTGAATATTGTGGGAAGGAAAGTCCGAGATGACAGTGGCGATCACGGCCGTAAGTGCCCGGGAAATCCTGGACAGCCGCGGCAATCCGACCGTTGAAGTGGACGTGGAACTGGAAGACGGCACGATTGGTCGCGCTGCCGTTCCAAGCGGTGCCAGCACCGGAGCTCACGAAGCGTGCGAACTGCGAGATGGTGACAAGGGACGCTACCTGGGCAAGGGTGTCCGCAAGGCCGTCGAAAACGTCACCGAACACCTGGCCGATGCCATCATCGACCTGCAAGTCACCGATCAGGCCGCCATCGACAAGGCGATGATCGAAGCCGACGGCACCCCGAACAAGTCTCGCCTGGGTGCGAACGCGATCCTCGGTTGCTCGCTGGCCTGTGCCCGCGCTGCCGCTCAAGTCAGCTTCCTGCCACTGTACCGCTACCTCGGCGGTGTCGGTGCGAACACGCTGCCCGTCCCGCTGATGAACATCATCAACGGCGGAGCTCACGCCAACAATGGCATCGATCTGCAAGAATTCATGATCGTCCCCGTTGGATTCACCAATT
>CBIHQO010000583.1:0-4841 GCA_966211735.1 uncultured Schlesneria sp. | reverse complement strand
GCTCGTTGAAACAGTGGCGACCAGTCGGGGATCTGTTCAGCGGCGGTCCAGCCGCTCAATTGCGGTGCCCACAATAGCGATTTATTTGTAATGCGGCCGGCCTGAATCCCCTGCTGGATCTGTTCGGGTGAAAACGGGCCTTGAGTCTGTCCATTCACAGCCACATGCCAGGCAGGTGGTGGTGGCGGAGCGGGTGGACCTCCCATTGGAGCCCCGATACCAGGAGCTGACATCATCCGACCGGCCATCGCCACACCCATCCCCAATCCCAAACCTTCACCGCCGCCACCATGAGTCGCAGATTCTCGCATCGCTTCACCCAGCGAGTACTGCTGGAACTTCCCCATGTCGCCGATGACACCCATGCTGGTCCGCGTATCGAGAGCCTTTTCGACCGCTTCGGGCAGCGAGATGTTCACGATGAACATCTGAGGAATCTCGAGCCCATACTCGTCATCAACACGCTCTTGAACGTACTTGCGAAGCTCTTCGCTAAACTCGCGATAGTGAGCCGCCAGGTCCAGTGCGGCCACTTGCTTCTCGGCGATCATGTCGGCGAACGCGGTGTTGATGATCGATCGCAGCAGTTCTGTGACTTCATCGGCTTCGACCACGCCATCCGTACCGACCAACTCGGTCAACAGGGCCTTCGGGTCGACAGCTTTCAACGCGTAGGTCCCAAAGGCACGCAAGCGGATCGGGCCAAACTCGGGATCACGCAGCATGATCGGATTGGGCGTACCCCACTTCAGATCAGTGATCTGCCGTGTGCTGACAAAGTAGACTTCCGACTTGAAGGGACTGTTGAACCCGTATTTCCAACCAGCCAGCGTGCTGAGAATTGGCAGATTCTGGGTGTTGAGTGTATGTGTTCCCGGTTCGAACACGTCGCCGATCTTGCCCTGCAGCACGAAGACCGCCAGTTGACCGGGCCGGACGATCAGTTGAGCCCCCTGCTTGATCTCGTTCTGATAACGCGGGAAACGCCAGACGAGAGTATTTCGGGTGTCATCGAGCCATTCGATGATGTCGATCAGTTCGCCACGCAGTTTGTCGAACAATCCCATGATGCGGACTTTCTGTGGACAAAGACTTCGAGAGAGACGTGTGGTTGGATTCTATCCAGCAGATGGTTAACGACTCAAGGACCATACTGGATCAATCGGATTTGACGCCCGAGACAAAAACGATTCCAGTTTCCGCAGAATCGGTGTCGAATCACACTCGAAGTTTGACCGACAGGTCAGACAGAATTAAGATTTGTGAAATCTCCTTCACGGCGCGAACCGTCGGTTGAGCAACTCGGCCACCTCGGTTTCGTCATTTCAACCAGCCTTTTGCGTGTTCGGGCAGAAACGGGTGTCAATGTTTGGAACGCTAATCCCTTCCGGAGGTGGTGACCCGATCCCACTTCGCAAAACGACGCTGATCGTCGGCCGCCGCCCCAGTTGCGACATTCAGTTGGATTTCCCCAACGTCTCGTCGAAGCATTGCGAGATGGCCTTCGTCAACGGCTACTGGCTGCTGCGCGATCTCAATAGCAGTAATGGCGTCAAGGTAAATGGCGTGCGCATCGAAGGGGAAAAATACGTCCAACCGGGCGATTCAATCATCTTCGCCAAACACAAATTCGAAATCGATTACACGCCCGATCCGAACGCACCTCCGCCAGAAGAGGTCGATCCGTTCTCGATCAGCTTGCTCGAGAAAGCAGGCTTAGCAGGTGACGAGCCACGTCCCCGCAGGCCGAACCGTCCCCCGCAAGTCGAGCCACCGAAAAAGCCGCCACAAGAGATGGACGACGATGATCGAGCATTAGAGTGGATGACGGATGAATAGTTCCCATCGTCGCTGGAGAAGGGAAATCAAGACGACGGCTCTCGTTCCGACACGATGATCGTCACGAGAGCGTCGCACGCGGCCAGTCATTTTGATGCCAGATCAAAATAGAATGCTCCGCCGGCATCTGGAATCGTCACGACATTGATCACGAATTCGGGATTCGGGTTCGAGAGTTGTTGCGGAAGCACTTCGACGGCTCCCACGTCGGCTGCATTTTTCCCAGCCGGAATCGGAGATCCATCCGGCATCGCGATCTTGGAAAAGAGCACGGTGTATGTCCCGGGTTCAAGCCCCACTTTGTTCGATTGGTGCCGCGCCTCATATTTCCCATCAGAACCGGTGACGCCTCTCTCGCCATGAGAAAAAGGCGACTGAAGCCCGGCGGGGAAGACTTGCGCTGACTATTGGCCAGGCTTGTCCGACACACAACCTCGCGACGACGCTGCGCCAGGTGTGGCAGGTCGCCTTCAGGCCACGCCCTTCCCAACAGCATCAGTGGCGTGCCACAAAACCGGCAGAGAAGACTTTCGCTCCTCTGACTGATTGAGCGACAATGAAGTGATAAGCGCGCACTATACAACCACTATGAACTGGCAGACCGAGCGCCATAATGTGATTTGTTAAGCGTCCAACCGGCCATCACAGAGTCGCTATTCCGCGCGAAAGGCCTGCAGTTTGTCGGCATTCAGGACCAATAACAGGCCTTTGCCGGTCGAGTTTCTCGCAATGGCGAAGGCCTGGCTGTCGCGTTGAGCGGCGAGCGATGCCAGCTTGGCCCCCTTCGAATTAACGACAACGAGTTCATTGGTGATATCGATGAAGGCCCAGTCGAGTGCGCCATCGCCGTTGATGTCTCCAGAGGCAAACAAGGGGGCTCGCCAGCTCGACTCCGCTTCTTTCGCCGGCGTTGACCAGGCCACAACCCCTTCTTCATTGAAAGCCGCTGTCACATCATGGGAGGCAATAATTTGAATAGCGCCGTCGCGAGCTTCGCGATGAGTTGCCATGGCCGAGAAGTACTTGCCCAAGGGGTTGAGCGTCTTCAAAAGTCCGCCTTTTGAATCATAGATCTGCACGGTGCCATCCGCCTCGGTCACGACAACTCGTGCTGGCGAGTTCTCTGCTGCAGAGATGACTGCCTGGTTCCAGACGTTCGCGATGGCTGTGACCTGCCAGAGTTTTTTACCCTCGGCCGAGACGGCATACAGGCCACCGTTGCCGTTCATGCCGACGACCATCTCATCAGTACCATCCCCGTCCAGATCACCCCAATGCGCACCATTCACACCGTCCTCGCTCGGATATGTCCAAACAGTTGCTCCCTTGCGATCCAAGACCGTGACCTTGTCGCCCCAGTTGGAATAGGCCAACAATCGAAGACCTTGTGGATGACGACCGAGTGCCACGAACTCGGTCTCCTCAGGCAGATCGACTGTTTCCAGGACCTTGCCATCCAGACTGACGATTCTCAGCTTATCGTCGTACCCAACGACCAGAACGTCGTCGGCTCCGTTCGCATCCCAGTCGGCCACCGACAATGACTGCCCTTCGACATCATCGACGATCCATGCAGCAGACAGCGCCATTTTTTCCGGCGAATCGACCAGGCTGCTTTCAGGAATCTCGGGAGCATCCTTGGGCTCACCTGTGTAGTCCGCGCCGGTCGCATACGATTGCAGCACATCGAAGTCGTGATAGCCGACAAGGATCTCTTGAATGACTCCCTGCCGATCGATGAAGAAGGTCGTTGGGTAGGCTCCAATCTGATTGAACGGAGCAGGCAAACCGCTTGAGGAAACCATCAAGTAGGTGATCTTGTGCTCTTCAGCGAATTCTTTGATGACCGAAGATTCTTCGTCACTGATGCCAATAATGACGAGGTCTTCTGGAAACTCCTCGCGCAGCTTCAGAAAATGAGGGATCTCGGCGCGACAGGGCTCACACCAAGTCGCCCAAAAATCGAGGATCACCCGTTTCCCTTTGAGATCACGCAAAGACACTGTCTTGCCGTCGATAGTGGTGAGGGTCAATTCAGGGGCGATGACTCCCTTCCAATCAGCGTTCTCGGCAACCTGTGAAGCCTGATGGCTCTTGATCTCTTTCAGAAATGCATCCAGCGTGGTGCCGACCACCCTGATATAGAACACCAGGAACACGACACTCAGAACAATCCCCATCAACGAGAAACCAATCCCCGCCCATGCCATCCCGTTCGAGGATTTCCGCTGAAACAGGTGGATCACGCCGAAGAGCAGCCCCAACAATCCCAGCAAGCTGCCAACCAGGATCACACTGCAGATACAGGCCAGCAGTCCGAAGATCACGCAGATGATTGCCAAGCCATTGCCGCCTGAATGTTTGGACCTTCCGTCGACCGTCATTTGTCGCAATCCTCGAAAAACGAGTCCAAAGCTTGCCCACCAAATACGAATTAACTTAGCTCCCGCTTCCTTGGCCTCCAGAGAATCAAGTATACGGAGAGCAGTGTGAGAGGTACGACGAAAGTCCAATAGGGAACGGCCCAGGCATTCCATAGTATCGAATGCGGCACCTCAGCGCCCCAGATCAGACACTGCTGATCTGACTCGACGACATTTCGCTTGCCAAAGAGATTGAAGGCATACGCCACACGATGATGGATGCTGAGAAGCCACGCATTAGCTAGCAACATGGATATCAGCAGCGTCACGAAGCCGATTTTCTTGGACCATCCGTGAAATAATTCACCCATCGGCCAAACTCCGGCGGTTCGACAACGACAAATGCCATCACTGGTCCGGTATTGCACCAAGACGCCAAAACCATTGTCGGTTGCGTATACAGCAACGAACGATGATCCGTTCTTATACACCACAGCTACGAATTTGAAATCGACTCGGCAGAAATGATCTGCACGCCGCCATAGCGACGTATTGGCGATGTTGAAATTTCAGCGAGTTCAACCGAATAGGGCGAATGAAACCAAGAGGACAAATATGGATTATTCCCCCACGTCTTAT
>CBIHQO010000582.1:0-4848 GCA_966211735.1 uncultured Schlesneria sp. | reverse complement strand
CGCCTGCACGTACGTTGTTGCTGGTGTCGCTTCACTGGCCTTGGCGGTTCTCAGTTTGAGTTTGCCACACACGCCTCCGAAGCCCGCAGTGGAGGGCGAAGATGCCTCGGCCTGGCTGAAGTCGTTTAAACTGCTGGCACATCCCTTTGTGCTGGTGTTGTGGGTTGTCACCTTTGTCGATTCGTTTGTGCATAATTGTTTCTTCAACTGGACAGGGCGTTTCCTGCCCACCGTCGGCATCCCTGGAAACTGGGTGACGCCGGTCATGAGTATCGGTCAGGTTGCAGAAATCCTGACGATGGCCGTGCTCGGCACCTGCCTGAAGAAGCTCGGCTGGCGAGTCACGATGATCATCGGCATTCTGGGCCATGCCGCTCGGTTCGCGATTTTCGCGTTCTGCGGGACTCCTGATTTCGCCTGGTTGATCGTCACCATCAACATCCTGCACGGCATCTGCTATGCATTCTTCTTTGCGACAGTCTACATCTTCGTGGATGAATTCTTCCCGAAAGATGTTCGCACCAGCGCTCAGGGGCTGTTCAACCTGATGATCCTGGGATTGGGTGCCCTGGTCGCAAACTTTGTTTGTCCGTGGTTGCTGGAAGAAGTCTACACGAATCCAGAAACCAAGGCCGTTGATTTCCGTGGCCTGTTCCTGGTCCCCTGCGGAGCGGCACTGGTGGCCACGATCATTCTCGCCCTGTTCTTCCATCCCCCGAAGAAGTCAGCCGAAGTGACTCCGGAAGAAGAAGCGGACGCTTGGAAGACGCAAACCGTCTGAGTGCGTGTCGCGTTGGAACATGGGTTAGACTAAGGGGCTTTCTGCTCGCGGGATGCCACAGTTAGGTGGGATGCGATCTAAGTATCGAAATCGGATGTTGAATACGAAACGGCCCGGTCATCATTCGAGGACCGGGCCGTTTTTTTGTTGTCACGCTGTGTTGGAACGGATTGCAAATCCGTTCTACGGCTAACACATTACTCGGTGATGATGTCCTTGACGGTCTTCCCGCCTGGGATCATCGGCAGCACGTGCTCCTGGTAAGGACAGATCACGTCCAGCAGGTATGGGCCGTCGTATTCCAGCATCGCCTTCACGGCCGCGGGGAATTCCTTTTTGCTGCGAACCTGAGCCGCTCCGACACCGAAGCCTCGAGCCACTTGCACGAAGTTCGGATAAGTTTCTTCGTAGTGCGGTCCGTCGCCCTTACCGGTTGCTTCCGGGTGATCGACGGGACCGAGATACGTGTGTGCTCGGTTCTTGCCGTGGAAGCGGTCTTCCCACTGCACCACCATCCCTAGATGCTGATTGTTCAGCAACAAGGTCTTCACCGGCAGCTTTTCACAGTACAGCGTCGCCAGTTCCTGAACGTTCATCAACATGCAGCCGTCGCCATCGATATCGATCACCAGGCGATCGGGATGCGCGGCCTGTACGCCCATGGCTGCAGGCAGACCGAAGCCCATCGTTCCCAAGCCCGAACTGCTTAGCCAGCGTCGTGGATTGCGGAACTGGAAGAACTGAGCTGCCCACATCTGATGCTGGCCCACGCCCACGGCGACGAAAGGATCCTGATCGATCGTCTGTCGCCACAGCTCCGAGATCGCATACTGCGGAATGATGAAGTCGCCCGAATCCTTCACCTTCAGCGGGTACTGCTTCTTCCAGGCATCGATCTTTTCCCACCAGGGGGCGATCTGCGGAACGTCTTCGTCCGCGATCATCGCGTTCAAGCCCTGCAGCACCTCTTTAATATTGGCGACCACAGCGATGTCAGCGATCTTGTTCTTATGGATTTCGGAGGGGTCGATGTCCACATGCACGACTTTACCGTGCTTGGCGAACTCACTGAGCTTTCCAGTCACACGGTCGTCAAACCGCACACCGAACGCCAGCAACAGATCGGCTTCGTTGATCGCATAGTTTGAATAGACCGTGCCGTGCATCCCCAGCATATGTAACGACTGATCGTCGTCTGCCGGGAAGCAGCCGATTCCCATCACGGTCGTGGCCACGGGAATACCGGTCTTACGAGCGAACTTGGTGAACTCTTCGGTGGCTCCCGCCTGAATGATCCCGCCACCCGCGTAGAAAATCGGCTTCTTCGATTCGCGGATCATCTTCAGGATTGCGCGAATCTGATTCGGGTGAGCGCGTCGAACTTCAGGATGATAGCCGGGCAGGTTCATCGGAGGATCGAAATCGACCACCCACGGCCTGCCATCCACTTTCACTTCGTCGACGAAATTGAGCTGCACGTCTTTGGGAATATCGATCAAGACCGGGCCCGGTCGCCCTGTCTGTGCGATATGGAACGCTTCCTTGATCACTCGGGGGATATCTGATGTCTTGGTGATCAGGTAGTGATGCTTGGTGATCGCGCGACAGATCTCGACCATCGGCGTTTCTTGAAACGCGTCGCTACCGATCAGATGGGTATGCACTTGAGCCGAAATGGCGATCAGCGGGATGCTGTCCATTTTGGCGTCGGCGATGGCGGTCACCAGGTTCGTCGCGCCGGGACCACTGGTTCCCATGCACACGCCGACCTTGTCGGACGTGCGCGAAACGCCTTGAGCGGCGAAGGCGCCACCTTGTTCATGGCGAGGCAGAATTGTGCGGATATCGTTACTGCGGAACGTCAGCGCCTGGTGGATTGGCATACTGCAGCCACCGGGATAGGCGAAAATCAGGTCCGTTCCCTGGCGGATCAGGCACTCGACGAAGACATCGGCGCCGTTCAACCTGCCATTTGCCGTTGATGCGGGGGGAGCCGAAGGTTTTGGTTCTGTCGCAGTCGCCACGATCTTATCCTCGAAACAGTATTCGCCAATCCGTACCGACAAACAATGCCGCACCAGGGGGCACGGCAACTGGGTAACAGTTTATCGCCCAAAAGGGCTCAAGGCGAGTGGCAGTTTTTGCCGCTCTCGAATTTCCACCCCAATCGGTGAGGTTGAAGTCCCAACAATTGTCGGGACTGGTGCTTCCTTCACAGACCGCCTGACCGCTGGAAAGGTTCACCCTCTTCAGGGAAGGTCTTTTGGCCAGAATCAGCGCAAAGACTAGTCTGCCAAGAGAAAGCGTTGATTTCGGTGGTCAGATCTTCATACGCAGTGAAGAGAATGGCCAAACCGAGACTGAAGGTGCAGAAAGGTGCTACAAAGAAAAAAGGACGCCGGCGTGAAGCCGGCGTCGCGGGGATCATTCATTCAGGCAGAGATGACTACCGAGTGAGCGGGTAATCCGATCATCAGCAGTGAAGGCAGATCGTTATGGGGCATTACCAGCCAGGGCCATCGACGCCGCGGATGGTGTGCTTGGCCGTGGTGTTCGGGCCACCCATTGGCTGACTCGAACTACCGATGGAGTGTTGGAGCTAGCCATCGTTGGGCTGCTGCCCTGCGATGAGCGGCTGGGGATCACCGTTTCGGTCACTTCGCCACGATCGTTGCTGTGATCGTGTGATGGGTACGAAATCTTCTTAGGATTGCGATTGAAACCATTCGAGTCGATTGTATCGCCAGGATCAGCGGCAGTCCGAGGGGCTGGACGGCTGGCACTCTGGTCAGGCGTTGGTGTCAAAGCGGTCGGGCCGCTGTTGTCGGTTGGACCACTGGCAGTCACTCCACCACCGGCTGGGACAGTCCCGGCTGGGGCGTAGCTGACTCGTGTGCCGACTTGCATCGTGCGAGCGACCGTAACGGGCTTCATCGCGGTGACTTCTTCTTCGACGTAGCGAGTTGTGTTCACTGCGACCTTGCGAGTGGTCTGCTGGGCGACCATCGAGGTGACGTTGTAAGTCACCTGCTTCATTCCCTGGACGGCGACCTTCTTGGTGCATGGAACCGTGCAGGTCATCGTTTGCGGAACGAAAGTGCGTGAGACTTTCTGGTTCGGCGTGACAGCGTTGCGGATATCGCGGCCGGTACGGTTCATCCAGCCGACGACACCGGGTCGGTTATCATAAGCACAACCGGAAACCTTGTTGACGGCTTCGGTCTTGGTGGCCCAGTAGCCAACCTGCTTCTGAACTTGCTTGTGTTCAGTCACGGTCTGGTACTCAACCGTCGGCACATTGGCTGTGCGTTGAGTCGTAACCGGACGCATTTCGGTGACGGCTTGATCGACCCACTTGGTCTCGACGACAGGCCTTGAGACCTTCTGCTTCACCGGTTGATACTCGGTGACATGCACAGTGTCATACACAGGATGCACGACTGGCTGCATGGCTTGGACTTTAACCGTCTGCACGACAGGTGCAATTGCCATGGCCTGGACTTGAACCGGCTGCGAGATGGTGCAGTTGATCGGTTGGCCACAGGAGACTTCCTGCGACGCATACGCGGTCTGATAAACGGGCATCGGATTGTAGGCTGCACTATACGAAGCCGACTGCATGATTGGAGCAGAGCTCATCATGCTGGGTCGAGCGCCACAATTGCAGGAGCTGCCTCCGCCAAATGGGAACCATTGAGCGGATGCGGTACCGGTCAATGCCAGCACAGCCAACGTGCCCCAGACAGACTTGGAGCAAAACAACGAACGAACCATGGGCATCTTCCTACCTGGGAGAAGTGGCAGAGAGCCGTCAAAACGAGATGTGTACGGGAGAGGTGAACGGCACGTTCGACCGAAGGCTGTTTGGCCGTCCGTCGAACGCGGCGGGTTTTTAGAAGAATCTGAAAAATGGGTCAAGACCGCGGCGAGAGATGCCGAGGGTGGCCACAAAGATTCTGAGGTTTTTCGAGCCTCGACTGATCAGAAGCTGTGACTGACAGCCAAGTTCTGTGTTGGCATCAATTTCCAGAATTCGCCGATTTTCATGCCCAGTTCGAACCGTAGGG
>CBIHQO010000581.1:0-4852 GCA_966211735.1 uncultured Schlesneria sp. | reverse complement strand
ATCGACAACATCGGAACACGATGTTCAACCGTCATGAAGCCAGCGATGGGAGTTCCGCCCACTTTACGCGTGGGGCTTTCGTCCGAATCAAACTCAGGATGCTGGGCCTCCAGATCCTTGAGCTGCTTCATCAACTTGTCGTAGTCAAGATCCGAGATCTCCGGTGTCGCATGCACATAGTACAGGGCGTCATGCCGGCGGATCGTTGCGCGTAAGGACTCGATCTGCTTACGAACAGAGGTGCTCATTGGAATCCAGCCACGAGAAGTGCCACGATGCGAATCGAAAATCCGCGATCATGATGAAGCAGCATTCGCGTGACCGCAACCCAGGAGGATAGCCGATGTCGTCCTTGCGATAACCTGGAATTATCGAGGCGGAGGAGGAAGTTCCTCGTACCCACGACCCTTTTTCAGGTTAGGGCCGCTCGTCGGTTCAAGGACCAGCGGCGTCTTCTCAGGCGATGCAGAGGCGACTTCCTGGATAGGACCACTGATCGTGGTCAGCACTACCGCGGCATTCTTCTTCCAGGCCCCTTGCCATTCGGGACCCGAATTCAGCTTCAGCGAGATCACGGCGGCGTCCAATGTTCCATCCGCAAACTCTTCGATCGATCCAGGAACCTGCTCCGGGTCCAAGAGCTGAACGTGCAACTTGTATTGCTTCTCCAGTTCATCCCCCACATCGGTGGCCGCACGATTGTAGAGGACTGTGGAACGTCCAGTGGTTGACGCGAGATGAATCACGCGGCGGGGACGGAACGAATACAGCACGTCCAGAATCGCTTTGGTTTCTGCTTCACTGGCAGGTCCGGTACCCGTCGATTTGTCTGGCAGCGCCTGATAGCGACGACTTGGGAAGTTGCGATTGATCGAGACTCCACGCAAATTCGTCGGGATGCGGTTCGTCAGCCCTTCCGGGTTCCCCGCACGCACGATCATGATTTCGTTGTTCTGCAACAGATCGCTGCGACGCAGCAACGCCTCGGCGAGTTCATCGTTCCAACGCGTTCCCACCACATCCAGGCCATCCAACCCGGCAATAATCAGCGTGCGAGTTCCCTGTCGCCCGAATCGTCGTGAGTGCAGCGGCATTCCGGCTCCAGATCGACCGATCAGCTTCCATTGAGCGTCGACCAGCGAAGGCTTGGGCGCTTGCTTGCTGCTCGGCAATAGTTCTGTCTTGGACCGCGATCCCGTCGAAGATGGTTGCTTTACCGAGACCGCGGGTTCGCGATTCGCTCCATTCGGTGGAGGAGTCGTCGGTTGCTTCTTGACGATCGTTGCTTCGGAGATGGTCGGCTTCCCGAGTGTTGGCCCCGTCTCAATATCTTGTGGTGCTGCCGACTCAGGTTTCTCTGCCGGCGCAGCATCTGGTAAGGGTGCTGCTTCTTTCTGTGCCAAGTCGGCTTCAGGCTGATTGATTGTCGCTGTGGCATCTGCCGGAGCGATATCGGAAGTATCGTTCGCAGTTGGCAAATCGCTGGATGCGAAGGGGATCAGTTCGCTATCAACAGCAGGAGACTCCGCAGCGACCTGTGAGACGATATCTGCAGGGGCCGGCACGTCGTTTGACGCACCGCTGCCGCGAACGAATTCGTCGAGGACCGAAGTCACTTCCGTACGGGCTTGACTGATCGTGTCGCGCACGACCAGCGGCGGCTCGTCATGGTTCGCGGCAGTATCGGTCGAGGCCGCCTTCAGCGTGTCGTCCGCCGATTGCCAGTCGAAGAGCGGACGCCCCACCTTTGCCTGCGATTCGGCAGCGGGAGCAGGTGTCTGCTGTGTGTAGGCGTAAGCGATGCCAGCGGCACCGACTGTCAGGGCAGCGAGGAACAGGCGCACGTCGGTCTCCAGACTCGGCGCGGGGGTAGCGCCGTCGTGCGGAAGGGAAACGCGAGCGGCTCAACCGAGAGCCGCTCGCCAGTGAAAAACCGGCGTCGACGTGATTGTTAGTCTTCGTCGATGCCCAGGCGAAATTTCATCTGCTCGAAGGTTCGAGCAAATTCTTCGGTCGAGGAATGAACATGCTCGGCTTCGGTGATGAACTTGAGATCCTCGCGACAAGGCAAACCGAAGTCGTCGAGGATGTCTTCAAAATCCACCAATTCGTGACCGTACATGATCAGCAGCTTATGCTCGTCAAACTGAACTTCCAGCGGCACGTTTGGATTCAACACCGCTAAGCCGCTGCAGCCGTCGTTCATCAGCAGATCTTCGAAGTCGTACAGCATGCTTTTGAGTACGGGCATGTCGATGTCTTCGCGATACAGATCTTCGTGACCGCCGCGTCGTTCGTGGCTAGTCTCCAGCACGATGTCGACTTGATGTCCCAGCGGATTCAACAATTCAAAAAACAGATCCGTGAGAACTTCGCGGCTGGCCGAAGCCATGATCACCGGGATCTTGATCCCCGTTTCGCGATCATGATACGAATCATGCCGGTATCCCGCCTGCGGAACGACTTGCAAGTCGTACGAAGGACGGACGGCATCCGTCAAAGTAAACGAACCGTATCGGGCGATCTTCAAGTGGGTTTCGAGTTGCTCATCGTCCAAGTTCTCGAAGCTGCTGCCACCATGCTTTGATTCGCCGTCGCGATACGTGTTCTTGAAGAACCGTTTCAAGAACCCCATTTTCGTTAACCCCCCTCAAGGCCCGAATGCGATCAAACAGTTTTTCGCGACGGATCCGTATCACCTGAACTCAAAAACCTCGCGGTCGAATCAAGCGCACACGCCGCGTCGACTCAACTCTAGCACGCATTTATTTACCGCTCGGTTCCCGCTCTTCAGTTCGACGGGGAATTCTGGCGGTGAGGTCAACAGCTTCGCGGGAAAATCCGACCAGGTCGCCATTGCCGGACACAGTGACCCGTCGACCCAAAACTTTTGGGGAATTGAGGAAAGTGCGACTGCCTGCGGTAAAAAGTCGACCTGTTCTGAATTTACCGGCAGATTTTGGCGGCTGGACACAGATGTTTGGCCAGTGATCCGATGCAGTCCACTGGATGAAGATCAGCCACGAATTTGGCCAACTTGCGAGGCGGGAGGGGACCAGAATCCGACCTCAATTCTGAGGTGACCCGCACCGCGTCAACACCCGGACTCGGATGAACGTAGGGCTGGAATGACGGGCAGGAACCGGGTGGCCACTTGCATGCGGCCGATACTCACCCGCAAACGGGAAGGGCGATGCTAAACCGCGTTCCGCGGCCGACTTCGCTTTCGCAGGAAATCGTGCCGTGATGAGCTTCGACAATCTTGCGTACGGTCGGCAACCCTAAGCCGCTGCCCCCCTTCTTCGTCGAATAGAAGGCGTCAAACATCCGAGCCTGCGTCTCGGGGCTCATCCCTTTGCCGTTATCGATGATTTCCAGCAACACCTGATTGTCGCGCTGGTACGTTTGCAGTTCCAGGACTCCGCCTTGCGGCATGGCCTGTTGCGCATTGCGAGACAGGTTCATCACGACTTGCCGCCACAGATTGACATCCAGTTTCACTGGCGGCAAATTTGCCGCCAGGTGCGGACTGATGTCAATCCCCTGCTCAGCCGCCTGGGGAGCATAAAATTCGATGAACTCGAGGACCGTTTGATTCAAATCTGCGGGTTTCAGAGTCAGGGTCCCGACACGTGCAAACTGCAGAAAATCGTCGAGGATCCGATCGAGTTGCTGGCACTGCCGCTTCACCACATTGAGCTTATTGAGGATCCGGCGATCTCGCTGTGAATCGCATTCACCCAGCTCTTCCGAAAGCAGATCGAGATTCAGTCCGATCGTCGAGAGAGGGTTACGAATTTCATGAGCCAGTCCCCCGGCGAGCGTGGCAATCTCAGCGTATTGCGTGCGCAATCGCTCGTGGTCGTTGGCGAGGTTATTGAGTTCTGTAACGGATTCGTCGGTCATAACGTTTCCGATTCGAAACCGGCTGTTCGCAAAAACAGCCCGGCATCAATGATGCCGGGCTGGTCACTTCAAATTTGTCCCAAGACGTTTTGAAATTACTCGTCTTCGGCAGGGGCTTCGCCTTCTGGGGCCGCTTGGTCAACCAGAATGGCTTTGCGCGACAGCTTGACGCGATTCTGTTCGTCGATGGCGATCACCTTCACCTGGATCTTGTCGCCGACTTTACAGATGTCTCCGACATTCTTGACGAAGCCGGTGTCGAGTTCGCTGACGTGGCACAGGCCGTCTTTGCCAGGAGCGATTTCGATGAAGGCACCGAAATCCTTGATCGAACTGACAGTTCCGTTGTAAACGCGACCGACCTTGATTTCTTCGGTCATCGCTTCGACGCGAGCGAGTGCGTCTTCGGCACCTTCGCTCTTGCCGCACGAGATCATCACAGTCCCGTCGTCAGTGATATCGATCGTTGCACCAGTTTCTTCCTGGATCGCACGGATCGTCTTGCCGCCGGGGCCGATCAGCAGGCCAATCTTGGCAGGGTCGATCTTGGTGCGCAGCAAACGTGGAGCGTTGACAGAGATCTCGGATCGCGGACGACGAATGCCGGTCAGCATCGTCTTCAGCAGTTCGATACGGGCCTTGCGAGCCTGCTCGAGCGTCTTGCGAATGATCTCTTCATTGATTCCGGCGATCTTCAGGTCCAACTGGATACCAGTTACACCTTTCTGAGTTCCAGCGACCTTGAAGTCCATGTCGCCGAAGTGATCTTCGTCGCCCATGATGTCGGTTAGCAGTTCATATCGATCCTGCTCCTTGACGAGGCCGATCGAGATCCCTGCCACGGGCTGAGTGATTGGCACACCAGCGTCCATCAGTGACAGAGTCGCACTGCAAACCGAAGCCATCGAACTGCTGCCGTTCGATTCCATGATGTCCGAGATGACAC
>CBIHQO010000580.1:0-4857 GCA_966211735.1 uncultured Schlesneria sp. | reverse complement strand
AACGGCATCGCCTTGCAACGTCCCAATCGACAGAGCCGAGTCGTCAGGCCCGGGCGGCTCGATCGATAGCAAATCTTCACGCTGAAGTTCCGGTTCCTCGTGAGTGTTCACGCCAAAGTAAGCCTGACCCGCATCATCATCATCACTGACCAGGCGAACAACCTCACGCAGCGACTCGACAGAAGTACGCAACGCAAAATAGGAAGGTCTTGGTGTTGAGGTTCGCCGAACGGGACGAAGCTGCAGCGGCGAATCGGACTGTAGTATCGGTTGCCGCCACGACAGCGTGTTGGGCAGTACAAATGGCTGAGCCCCCTGAACCGCGTTCGCGGTCCAGACGATGATCATCACGACAAGCAGGGAGCACCGCTGCAATGTAGTGGCCCAGGGAGTCGAATGGGAATTGGGGGAGGGGGTGATATCAGTTCCCGGCGATTCGATCAAGACACGCTGTCTCATACCCGCTTGTCGCCAAGGTCGCCAAGACCTGGGGCGCAAGTCGATCGACGTCGTCCGCACATCGACCTCCCCAGTCCCGTTTTTGCAAGATTGACCACCCAGAACTGGCAATCTTTACGATTTCCGAGAGTCAAATCGAACCTCTTGTCAATTGTGCAAAAAATTCAAGAAGACAGCCGATTTTGCAATTTCTGCCAATCAACCGACGACTTGGTAAGGTTCGCATGAAATCTGCTGAGCAGGCTCAACCCGAGCAGTTTACCTGACCGATACTCTTTGGTGTCGGGCAGTTGCCCCGACGGATGATCCAGAGACGGATCTCAGCCATCATCAGCAGCCACTGTCTGGGAAGACGACGTTCCCACCATTGAGCCAGTCACGCGGTGACCTGTTTGGAAACAGAAGCCGCAAATTGGGAACGAATCATGCTCGAACAATCACAAGCCCGGTTGAATCGCCTAGCGTTTGTCGGCTATTATCTGGATTCAAGGGAAGATGTCGGGCCGCACACGCGGATGAATATCTCCGACGCTCTGAAAAGGAAGGGTGACATGGACGTCTCTGGCTTGGGATCGGTACACGGCAATAGCTCCGTGCGATCTACGAATCCCGCCGGCTCAACGGCCCCCGCCAATCAAACGGCTGGCAAATCCCCGTCCGCCATGGCCGCTCCTCAGGACGAACTGCAGATCTCGACCACCGGCCAGATGCTGGATCGAATGAGCGAAACCCCTGCCGCCCGCGCCGAACGCATTGCCCAGATTAAGGATGCGATCGAAAACGGTGACTACGACACCGACGAAAAGCTGGACGCCGCCCTGTCGCGGATGTTCGAAGTCCACGGCTTCGACCTGGGTGATGAGTGATCGCTGGCACTAGCCGGCCTGCCAACGGATCGCATCACTGTTTTCTGCCAGAGTGATGCATCAGATGACGTGAATTTGTGAATTGTTGCAATCCGTTGGCAAAACCTGGATCGAAAGCGCAAAATCTGAAATTGAGTTGGGAGGCGCTCGCGATCCCTCTCATCCCCCTTCCGATTCATCAAGTTGCGAACGATCCGCCCGCTGCGGTCCAGGAGTTGGTTGAGTGTCCGAATTGACTGCGATGCCAGTTGCCGTACCACCCGTCGACAAGTTCCGCGAGTTCTTGTTGACCAAAGGGATGCGACTGACCCCAGAACGTGAAGCCATTGTCGATGCGGTTTACGCATCCCACGAGCATTTCGATGCTGATGTTTGGGTCGAAAAGCTGGAACGCCGCAAGGGTGGGCCACGTGCCAGTCGCAGCACCGTCTACCGCACCCTCAGCCTCCTCGAAGAAGCGGGCCTGATTCGCAAGGTCGCTCGATCCAACGACCGCGAAGTCTACGAACACGACTATGGTTACCCACAGCACGATCACCTGATCTGCAAGAAGTGCGGCGACATGATCGAGTTCCCGAACGAACTCATCGCCGAAGCGCTGGAACGTGTTGCCGAAGAACACGGCTTCCGCATGTCGGGGCATCGACTGGAAGTCGAAGGCATCTGTGCCAACTGCTCACGCCCACCACAGCGTCTGCATCGCAAGCTGGACATGATCTGAGAATCTACGGCTGTTGTGCCTCTGCGTTGGCCGCTTCGGACAACCAGTGCGATTGCGGTCGCGCTCTCGATTGACTTCGCCAGCCGTGCTTCCAGACTCGCCGTGGATTGGGTGCCGCGGTTTTGGAGTCCTCGACAAGGCCGTGTCTTCTCCCTCTTTTGATTAGACCTCCTGCCAATCAACCTCGCACCAACAGTGACAAGAACTCAAACGCCAGATTCGCCGCCAGAATCGATGTGATCTGCGCCGGATCATAAGGCGGCGAGACTTCAACCAGATCGAATCCCACGGTGTTGGCTCCGCGCAGACCGCGAACCAGTTGCAGAATTTCGTAACTGGTCAGCCCACCAACTTCGGGCGTTCCGGTGCCGGGCGCAAACGCGGGATCGACGACATCAATATCGAGCGTCACGTAAGTCGGCCGGTCGCCAATCTTCGATCTCACTTCTTGAACGACATCAGCCACCGCCCGCTGACGAAACTCATCCAGTGTGATCATCCGCGTCCCCAATGCCAGGGCATCGGTGTAGTCCTGCGGACCATTCGTGGGACCGCGAATCCCAATTTGCACGTACGCCGACTTGTCGATCAATCCCTCTTCGAAGGCCCGCTTAAAAGGAGTTCCATGGCTATACGGCTGCCCTGGATATTCTGAATCCCAGGTATCCGGATGCGCATCGAAATGAACAACGGCCAGCGGACCGTACTTCTGAGCATGCGCCCGCAGCAAGGGCAGGGTGATGGAATGGTCCCCACCCAGTGAAATCAACTTCGCTCCGCTGCTGACAATCTTGGTCGCGGTCAGTTCGATCTGCTGATGAGTCGCCGCGATGCTGGGGGGAACGACGTCGACATCGCCATAGTCAACAATCTTCAAGCTTCGAAACGGAGCCACCCCTTGAGCGTTGTTGTAACCCCACAGCAGCATCGACTGCTCGCGAATGGCTCGCGGCCCGAACCGCGTCCCCGCTCGATAAGAGGTCGAGCTGTCATACGGAATCCCCAGGATCGCCACGTCGGCATTCTGCAGGTCCGTCGTATGAGGCATCCGCCCGAACGTGGCAATCCCAGCATAAGGCTGAGCAGCAAAGACGGGGTCGCTCATGTGTTCTCTCGTCCATTTCCTGAGCCCCAACGGGCCGTGAAGGTTTCCGTAGGACGGATTTTCAATCCGTCCGAAACGATTCGGCGTCGGGTGGCCGCTCCTCGCCGATATCGCGAACGCTGCGCTCGACTTCCGCCCCGAATGGGGCACGACAAATCAGCCCCGGGCAATGCCCGGGGATAGGCATCTAGTCAAATCCGCAAGCCCTGAAAGGGCGACACATCGCACCGACTCCACAATCCGAACAAAGCGCAGAATCACGAATGGCGATTCTGCGCCCAAGTTCGATCACTTCACGGCAATCACTTCGAAGTGACGTTTGACAGGCTGCACCATCTGATAGATCTCGGCCTGCTTGGCCTGAATCAGCTCCGTCCGCTTGGCCAGTTCTTTCGGTTTGCGTTCCGCGGCCACATCGGCCAGCCAGTCAGGTGCACTGAACATCACGACACCGCGGAATCGCTGATGAACAATCGCATTCTTCTGATTGATGGCGTTGAACACTTTCTGAGCCTGATCGAAGATCGGCCCTTTCGTCACATTTCCCAGATTCACGCCAGCAGTCAATTCTTCAGCCGTATGCGAGGCGACTTCGGTGCCGTCGATTTTGACGACATACTTGCCTGGTGCCAGCCCGGTGATTAACAGCTCGTACCGATTCAGGTCTTTCAGATTGTTGACATAAGGCAGCAGCGACACCCAGTCGCCTTGAATCGGTAGTGGCAGGGCTTTATCGAGTCGATCGAATGCCACTCCCGAATCGGTCTTCTGCTCGCCGCTGATTTCGCAGTTCATCACCTTCGAACCCGCTCCGGCTCCGAACGAATTGCGATCGATCCCCACATGGCTGACCAGGCTCGGAGCGTTCAATCCTGTCAGGATGGCATGAGCCATGAACAAACCACCGCTGGACGCCGTATGAAAACCATCGCCAAACGGCTTGACGTTATCGGCCTTGTCCGCTTCCATCTTCTCCAGCGCGGCCCGAGTGGTCGCGTACTGATCGACGAACGTGTCACCATACTTCGCGGCCAGTTCCTTCAGCGGCGCGTAGAACTCTTTTTGCGTCTCCAAATACAACCGGAATCGCTCCTGGACTCGACGGTCCACGGCGTTCGGTGAGACTAAACCAACCCGGATCCCCTTGGCTTTGTCCGCCGCCAACATCGCCTCGGTCACTTCCGTGTACTTCTGTCGATTGGCATCGAAAGCACCATAGCCCGCGTCGTTCATTCCGAAGTTAATCGTGATCGCCGTTGGCTCTTCTGCCAGGACATGATCCTTGAATCGATTCTTACCTCCTTGAGCCGTGTCGCCTCCGATACCGGCATTGATGAACGTCAGATTCCAGTCGGGAAATCGTGTCGTCAGATACAGTTCGATATCCGTCGAATACTGGTACTGCTCGGTAATGCTGTCGCCCAGGAACAGCACTCGGTCTTTCGGCTTGAAGAAGAATTCTTCCGCAGAAGCCACGGTCACGATCGTCAGCAGCGCCAGGGCCGCGACAAGACATCGAACGAAACGCATGTTGAATCCTCAGGAGGCAAGACTGGGGTCACAACCGACCCGTCGCGACAACAGCAGCAGGGGACTTCCGGTTGCGTGCCACACGATACGAAGTGGTGTCCGCTGATGCCATCGTCCGAAGTCTCTCGGTGCTGCACGCGTCATTCCCGCACAGGCGGGAATCCAGCGCAGTCACT
>CBIHQO010000579.1:0-4862 GCA_966211735.1 uncultured Schlesneria sp. | reverse complement strand
TGGTATTAATTCCTGGTGCTGCATTTATTTTAATGTTTCCCATCACGTGCAATCCGTTGTAGGGCATCTCGCGGAATAGTTCACCGGTCGCAAAATCCCAGACAAGCAGTCGATCATGCGCGGCCATCCCCAACTTGGATTGGCCGGGGCTGAATGCGAGATTGGGCCACGCCGCGTAAGAAATCGGTTGCAGCGCGACAACTTCACCTTGAGCCAGATCCAGAATTCCAAGGTTCTTATCGTCCACGAAGGCCAACCATTTTTGATCGGGACTGATGGCGGGCTTACAACCTCCCTTAATTTCCATTTGATAGACGGGCTTCATTTCTTCCACTTCCCAGACGACCAGCTTCCCTTTGCTGCTGACCGTGACCAAGCGTTCGTTCCCAATGAACGCCCCCCAGACGACATCGCGGTCACCACCCGAAGACTCGTCATGGGGAACCCACTGAATCCCTTTGGAAGCCGACTTCGCCGACATGTCCCAGATTTCCAGACGATCCTGGCCGCCATGTCCGAACTCGTCCCGCCTGAGCAGGACCTGCTTTCCATCGTCGCTGACGGCCAGCACAACCTGTTTGCCGGGCAGGCTCCCTTCAGCCGAAACCTTCGTGGACTCCAGGTTGCACACGACAACTCGCGTTGTGGCCGGCTCGCTTCTGCCAGGCTTTTGCAATTGGTAACCAATCGCGGCATATTTGCCGGACGGGCTACCAACCAGGCTTTTCGCTCCTTCGAAGAAGTCGGTCTTTTTAGGTGTCACGATCGTCTTCGGTTTCGGTCTCGTGGTGGCAGCCTGGGCTTCCGGGACCTCGAATTTCCACGGTTCGTTTGATTGAGTCACCGTGACAACTCTGACATCGGAATAGTCGGGAACGATCAACCTGGTCCCCGACGATTTGCGCGTCTCCGAATTTCTTTCAGGAGTCGTCTTGCCTCCGGTCGTCGGCTTCGATTTGAACGGGTCATCCGACTTCGCTTTGAAGGGGCTGTCGGCGTTCTTTTCCTGATCCGCTACATATTTCTGGTCGGCAGTGCTGAGCTTCTTAAGCTCAATTTCCATCTCGGTGCCGTCAGGCTTTTCAAGTGTAATTTTACCCTTTTCGTTCGAGACGAATTTGCCTTGGATCTTGAACTTGCCGCTGGCGTCAGACCATGTTCTCAGGTCTGCAGCGATCACCGTGCCACTCATCAAACTCAAGACCGATGAAAATACTGTAGCGCAAATGAGCAACCGAAGGATTGGCAGGCGAGGGAACATGAGTTTCTCCGCGGCAACTGGAATCAGTGAAGTGGTCGAAGATCGGCGAATGATTGGGCGACGAGGATTAAATCATTGCAACTGATGCGGTGCAAGAATGTATGCGAGAACAGAAATATGAATATTTTTGTCTTAGGTGTCCACGAGAAAACTAATTCAGAATATGAGATGCCTGAGATTTCCGATTTCCGAGCTGCCCTTAAACGACGTTGGGAACCTCGAATGCCGCAGAAACTTGCTGCGGGACACGCTTGGGAACTCCGGTGACATAGTCAATAAATGCCCAATTCGTTTCGGCTTTGGCCAGCACGACTTCGCTTAGCTCCCGCGTCGTCAGAATGAGGAATCGCCGGAGCGACGTGACCTTCTTCATCTCGGCCACCCAAGTCCGCACGATGATCTTGTCGCCCAGCAAGGCCGACGACAGGTACTCTATAAAATGAGACCGAACGACCCAACCACAACCGAGTGCCGCGTAGGCCTCGGCCGGCCAACCCTGCGCCGCGGAATGCGCGAGCGCCGCTGACTGCATCCATTTCAAATACGAAATGTTGTTCGCGTGCCCCAGATCATCCAAGTCAGCCGTCGAAACGGTGTGAGTCCATTCCATAATCGCGGGCATCACAATCCTATTCCGTCATATCAGATTTCGTGAGATCAAAACTACTAGGCCACAACACCTTGAACAACGTTTCCAAATACATCGGTCAGCCGTTCGTCTCGGCCTTGATGGAAGTAGCTCAGTCGCTCGTGATCGATCCCCAGCAGATGCAGAATTGTGGCATGCAAGTCGTGCAGATGGACCTTGTCTTTGACCGCCTCAAATCCGAATTCGTCGGTTTCGCCATAGGAAATTCCTCCGTTCGCACCACCACCCGCCAGCCACATGCTGAAACCATACGGATTATGATTGCGGCCCGGTTCGCCTTTTCCTTCGCTGAATGGCATCCGGCCGAATTCACCTCCCCAGACAACCAGCGTTTCATCGAGTAACCCGCGACGTTCCAAGTCAGTCAACAAACCGGCAATTGGCAGATCGACCTCGCCCGCGTGTTGTCCATGATTCGTTTCAATGCTTTTGTGAGCGTCCCAAGTCTCTTCGAGGTGGCCGCCGCCCGAGTAGAGCTGCACGAACCGAACGCCGCGCTCCACCAGTCGCCGTGCGACGAGGCAATTGCGACCAAACTCATCGGTCGGCTGCTTGCCGATGCCATACATCTCTTGGGTCGCTTTCGATTCTTTCGACAGATCGACCGCTTCGGGTGCTTCGGCTTGCATACGGAAGGCAAGCTCATACGAGTTGATGCGAGATGCCAGATCGCTGCCCCCCGGCCGAGCAGCCATGTGGGCATCATTGAGTCTCGCCAGCAGGTCTAGTTGTGATCGTTGAGCAGCGCGATCGAGAAAGTCGGGCCCGCGCAGATCGAGGATCGGATCACCAATAGGTCGAAACAAAGTCCCCTGGTAAGTCGATGGCATGAAGCCGCTAGACCAATTGGGCTGACCGCTGATCGGCCCGCCGCGTTTATCGAGGATCACGACATAGCCCGGCAGACTCTCGTTTTCCGTCCCCAATCCATAAACGGCCCAACTCCCCAGCGACGGCCGACCGATAAAAGTTTTGCCGGTGTTCATCGCCACCAGAGCCGAGCCATGGGCGTGACTGTCTGTGTGACAGGACTTGATCACCGACAGTTTGTCGGCATGTTGCCGCACATTCTCGAAGAAGTCGGAAATCATCAGCCCCGATTGTCCCCCCGGTCGGAAGGGACGAAACGAAGGCGTCAGAAACCCAACCTTGCGGCCTCCGGAATTCGTAAACTTTTTCCCTTCCGGTAACGGTTGACCAGCCTGGTTTTCCAAGAGAGGTTTGTGATCGAACGTATCCACCTGGCTCGGCGCGCCGTTCATCATCAGGAAAATGACGCTCTTTGCGCGACCAAACGTCGGCGACGGCTTCGCCATCAGCGGATTGACCGCGGCCCTCTCATTTGCATGACCGATGCGTTCGAAGAATCCGTCTCGCGAAAGTAATCCCGTCAGCGCCAGTCCCGTAAAACCGGTGCCCATATCCCACACGAATTCGCGGCGAGTTTGACGGCAAGGAAACTGTGATGTCATGACCTGATCCTTAGTCGAGACTAGTCCACGTAGATGAATTCGTTGGTGTTCAACAGCACGTGACACAACGAAGCCAGTGCCAGGAAGCGCGGGTCGCGTAACTGCTCGATCGACGACTGCAGATCGTACTTCTTCATTAGATAACGATTGACGGCATCGCGTTCGTCCGATTTCAGTTCCCGGTCGTAGACAATGAACTCGGCGATGTCACCGTGCCAGTACTCTCCATCAATGTTTCCCTGCTGTCCGATGACATAGGGCCCCTTCAAATTGCGAGGACTCAGTGGTGAACTGCGCGAGGCGAGATCGGTATCGTTCTGTTGGATCATCGTCCCCATCGAACCGCTGAGGCCGGACAACAGGAACAGGTCGGAACGATGAGAGACCTGACCGACTCCGGAAAAGTCGTCGCTTAACCTCGCTGCATTAGTACCGGTCATGCCAAAGAACAGGCTGCTCCCCACATTTCCCGCTCCATTCCAGTTCGAAAAGATCTCACGATGGGCGATGTTTTCTGATTGATCCGTGACCGCCGCATAAATCGCGAATGATTGTGACGTTAGCACTTGGCCAACCAGATTCATGAACCTCTTCTGACCATCGAAATTTATCGACCGGCGTAGGTGAGGTCCCTCTTTCACGAGCAACGGCCGCTGCGAGGCAACTGGCTGGCTTGCGTGATGATTTCTCCCAGACCGATCTCGCCAACTGACGACACGTCCCTCGTTATCGACGTCCACTCCCTCATCAGCAGAAAGGTGGAGGGCCATCCCGTCTCGTGGCAAACCGGTGAATTGTGGAGCGGTTTGTACTCGACCGAAATGCGCAACCTGCCGCTCGAAGTGTTGCTTCGCATCCGCCATCTCTTGCGAAGTCGGTTCACGCCCTAAGGCATACTGCCATGCCAGACGGATCCGTCGGTCGTCTTCAATTTCGGGACGGCCCTTCATGGAATGGCCTGGAATTAGGACCGGCCCGGCCAACAAGCCTCCCTCCGGTTCCATTGCTCGTCGCGCCAGAGCCTGACTGCGTTCATGAGCAAACGCGTTATTCAGCAATGCCAAAGCCTGTGGTGCCACGGTCGAGACCGGCCGCTGCACACAGGGCAGGGTGGTGTCAGAGGAATCAAACGTCGTCATCAACGGCGGCAGTAAACTTCGCTGGGAAAACATGTAGACGGCTCGCCGACGCTGTTCCTCAACCGCCGATGGCTTCCAGGCCTTATCCTTTTGAGACAACCCCTCTAATGCTTCGGCTTGAATCGTCGGCTTGAATCCCGGACCGGTCATTCGAGTGTCCAGATCATTACCTACAAACAGCATTCGATCGCGCAGCGGTTCTGCTTCCAGGCGTCGCCGTTCGGCGCGCCACCACAGATGGTTACCGGAATCGCGCTGCGTGTACGCGTCCTGTTTCGGATGCAGCGACGATTGTCGGTAGGTAGCACTATTCACCAGCATTCGATGAAGTCGCTTCAGCG
>CBIHQO010000578.1:0-4863 GCA_966211735.1 uncultured Schlesneria sp. | reverse complement strand
CGTGCATCGCTTCAAATACTGGCCGATCCGATAGACGACCATTTCCGGGGGTGTTGCAATCATTCCGGCTTCGTAACCAGGTCGAGGCAACATGGTATAAGCGATGTACTCGAATGCTCCCGGTTGCGTTCGGAACTTCTCACGACGAATGATCAGGTTGTTGGAGATTTGCAGACGTCCGCAGCGCCAGTCGTCTGGATTACGCATCGCGACCGGCTGTCCGAGACACAGCAGCATGTCGGATCCGCTGCGGTCCAAGTGGATCTCCTGCCGAACCGTCGATCGCCCCAATTCAGTAGTAGGGTCTGGCGCGGGAGGCAAAAGGGGGGCCGTGTGGGTCGAGCGTTCAGGTCGCCATCGCCCTGCGACATATTCCGTCATCACAGCGCCGCGAAATAGTGGCTCACGCATGCCAATCGATTCTGCATAAGCTTGCGCACTCAGGGGACGATTCGTCTGATTGTCAAACAGCCGCATCGTCAGAACAGGATCGTTACTCTCTAGAATAGGACCAATATCCCCCAAACGAATTTCTGTCGCCTGACCGGTGATGCGCCGCCGCATGGCCGGCGGCAACGAATCATCCGAGATGCCCAGCGCTGTTCCGACCCAAACCCGTGGGATCAAGGCAAAAAAGACGATGCCGATCAACAGACCCGCAAACGACGTGAACAACGTCCCGCTGACTAGCCGCATCGAAATCCAGTGCGCATCATCTTCGAATCGGATCGAGTTGAACGCATGACCGCGCAACGCCGTCGTTCCAGGCACTTGGTGTTCACCCGTCGACTCAGAAAATTCCTGCGCGACGCGATACAGCGAAAAGACAGACAGCGTCCAGATGCCGCCAAACAAGTAAACGATCATGCACAGTCCATACCAGGTGGAATTCGTCAGAACCGACCCGACGGCGATGTGCATGATCCCCAGTGCCATCAGCAGCCAATATCGATAGATCGTCTTCTTCTGCAGCAGGACGATCCAGGTCAAGTAGACAATCAGATGGATCCCCGCCAGCAGCTTGCCTTCCTGGTTTTCGGAGAAGAATTCAATCGTGGCAGCACCCAGAGCCGCAATCCCCCAGCCCACGGCAGCGGTGTCCGAGACTCCGCGATGAGACCCGTAGCTTTTGGTTCCTGTCTCACACCACCAGTAAGCAAAGACCGTGATCGGCAACGAAATGAAAGGGATGGGACCATACTCGGCCAGACCCAACGCCAGCCCCACAAAGCCGGTTAAGACATAAACGCTCAATTTGAAGACGGTGGCAAGTCCCATGCATTTGGCCCTGACGGAGTTGTGTCCGCAAATAGCCTACTCTTTTGGGGGGTGACCTGTCATCCAATGAGGACCGGTTGCGAACCCACATTCGTGTTTCTAACATCCAGAGCATAGAAACTTGCCCCCGCGGAATTTTGATGGCCTGCCGACCGTTGTAAGTCGCCTCAAATCCTGTTTCCGCCACCCGAATCAGGATTCGCTTGCCATGCCGAAGTTGTCGCAGGATCTGGCGATGGGACTTGCCATGATTCTGGCCTCCCTGATGTTCCTGTTTCGAGAACAATGGTTCCTCGCCGAAACCACCAAGGGCCAGCGACTGGTTCAGCGATTCGGCGCTGTCCGTGCACTCTGGATCCTGCGCGGGCTGTTACTCGCCCTCGCGATCCTCGGCGGCCTCTTGGCGGCGGGCATCATTCACCCCATTCGATGGTAAGCCCGCTGTGACGCATTTTCCGAACCCTATCACGACGGACGTGCCACTGGATTGGCCGCTTCGGACAACCCAGTGCGATTGTATCGCCGAGCGAAACGACGCTGATTCCTTCGTCATTCGGGTGCCACTGGCAGCGGCCTTGAGCTGCCAGTGTCTTCACATCGCAGGAATCGTTCTCTTCGGCAGGGTGGCCGCGGCTGGACCAACGGGAAGCCCCGGTTGAAAGTCGATCGACGTTGATCTCAGGTGCAGCGGGAACGAACCGGAACTCCGGTTGGTCGCCCAGCCGGTGAGGTTGCTGCCGCGCGGTCGTAATCACTATCGTGATGCGGTGTCGTTCTACAGCACTTCGTGGGCCAATACCTGCCTAGGAAGTTCTAAAGGGGCAAGAGCTATGAGACGATCCATACGACCATTGACTTTGGTATTCACTCTCGCATTCGGCGGCCAGACCGTAGTTGCACAGCAATCACAAATTGCGGACGCAAATGACGCGATTGAGATGCACCGTGTTAAAGTTCTCATTCAACCCAAGTCCAGCCAGCCCTTTGAATGGAAGGTGGGTGACCGAGTGACTCTGGGTGTGACTGTGGTATCTGACAGCAAGCATCGAGTCATTGGCCTGGCAACAGATTGTTTGCTGGTTCAGGCAGAGGCCCGCGAAAATCGAATTGAAGCTGTGGTTCTGGCGACACAGGTGGAGCGGGACCAGATTATGGCCGCGGCAAAAGTCAGCGAAATGTGGTTCGTCGCCATGCCCTATCGAGCAGAACATGCCCAGGCGATCATGAAAGACGCCAACTACGAGACCTTCCTCAAAGAGCATGGTGAGTATCGACCTGCGGACGAACGGGATTGGGGCTACGGCACCCCGAATGAAAGAATCCCCGCTCCTTCACCAGCCGAGGTCCGCACCTTCCGAGAAACGGCCAGCAAGCCCCTCAACGGTGCGGAGTGACTCGCACCCATGCACACCTTCATCCGTGGCTGGCGGCGAAGAGCAGGGGTGGTCCTGCTGGTGGTGGCACTGGTGTTGATGGTCGGGTGGATCCGAAGCGACTTCGATCGCTAGACAGACCACTACTTGACTAGGAAACGCCGCCGAGTTCACTTCGACTTAGATTCTTCTTTCTGCGAGTCGGCAGGTTTCACTCGAAGTTCACCAACGTCGCTCCACGCCGTTCTCGCGACAATGTTCTCTGGTCTGTCGACGAACATCCAAACACCAACACTCATCAGGACTCCGTACGAGTCGGGAGAAAGCTCGAACATTTTCGAAATGTCCTGTGAAAAACGCACTGATGTTGATGCCGGCACAAATCCATTTCGGCCAGAACCCACACTCCTTCTCTCTGATAAGAAGACCTCGTCAGCCAACGCGGTTTTCTTGACTTGGGAATGATTCGTCCGCAGAACGTCGATATAGAATGCCCCAAGTTCGCTGCCAGGGGCAAAGGACACATCGCGATCGGAGGAGTTCTTCAGTTCGATCTCCACGATAATTGGATCACCCAGCTTCACCTCCGACGGCACCTTGACCTTCAGTTCAACGAGACGCAATGCTTGTTCGAGCTTTTTGAATTCGTCCCCTGTACGAGTTTGCGGCGGCAGATCGGCCTCACAATCAAGGACATCTGCCGTGCCGAGCCCAAGACAAACAACCGCCATCAGCACCAATAACTTGGTGTAACCGATCATCATTCACCTCGAATCCGGAGATTTTTTTTCAAAGTAGTTCAGGCTCTTCCTGATGGGCTTACTGGTTTGGCTGCGCTGAAATCATTCGGCGCACGAGTGATGTGACAGTATGCTGCGATGGGTCAACGATCGCCACAATCTGAGGATGATACTCGTGGAAGTGAATCGACGCCAATTGTTGGTCACGATGGGTGGAATGGTCTTCGGACGAGTTCCCATGTCTGAAGGATCTCCCACTCAAACCGCAGCCGAACTTCTCGAAGCAGAAGCCAGCGGCAAGGCGGTCACGACCGAGACTGTCCAACTGTTGGCGGTTCCCACACGAACGATTCGAGCTGACGGCAGCCATTTTCTCCTTTACACAGTGATGACCGAAGATGGCCCCGTGTCGATGGTCTGGCATGCTGAGACACCAGGCGAGATCAAAGACGCGACAGCGTTCTATAACGCATGTCGGCATTACGACGGCGTTCCCGGAGTGGTCCAGCCCCCTAAGAGCCTCACCGGAAAGATGGCTCGCTGGTTGCGTGAACTCTTGGAGCCCGACCCGCGCCAGCGCAGCGCCGAAGAGTGGCAATTGATTCGGGATATTCAAGCTCACCCAGGTGACAACGGCCCTGTGTTCAAGTATGCCGACTGGCTGACCGCTCAAGGCAGCCCTCAGGGTGAGTTCATCCACGTCGACGTGACTCTCGATGAAATCAGCGCAGACGATCCGCGATCCGAGAAGTTGAACGAACGCTGGACCGAACTCTACACCGAGTTTGCCGAAAGCTTCGTTGCGCCATTGGCTCGGATTGGTGTCTTCCCTGTGTGTTACGGCGAATTGCACCCCATTCTGTTCCTAAACCAGGGACTGGTGCGATCTGTCCAGATTGAGCGGTCCGGGATCCTGCCCGAGCATCTCGACGATCTGTTCGCGCTCGCACCGCTACTGAACAATCTCGAACTCAACTACGATGGGATGCGGCTGACCGAGATCGTGCGGCATCCGCGGATGTCACAGATCGTGACATTGAAGGCCGGTAGCGAGTCCTTGATTACCCCTGCCTGCGTACAGGCATTGGCCGAATCGCCTCACTGCGGCAGTCTCAGCAATCTCAATCTCAGTCACGCGAAATTCCGCACAGAAGGGGGCCTGTGGTTGGCAAAGGCTTCGTGGTTGCCGCAGATCAAGGAGCTCAATCTGGCTTCTTGCCAATTAGGCACTTATGCTTTTCGAAAACTCGTTCAGCGCGATTGTTTTGATCTGCTGCGCAGTTTCAACCTCAACGATAATCGTCTCGATGCCAACTCGCTGCAGGAACTGGCGCAATGCCGTTCGTTACATCACGTCGAGGAACTCGACCTCTCTGCGAATCCTCAACTCACCGATGGCCTGCCCTTATTAGCTGAAGCCGCATTTGCTTCGACGATACGACAACTGCGTCTGAAGCAAGCACGAGCCGAAG
>CBIHQO010000577.1:0-4870 GCA_966211735.1 uncultured Schlesneria sp. | reverse complement strand
TGAGGACAATCGCACAAGTCTAATCTGGCAATTAACTCAAGCCATATCTTTGTAGGCGTCCCAGGCGAGATAGCCCACGATCCCGGCGCTGAGAATGAAAAGGATATCCATCGTCATTGACTTCGCGAACGGGTAGCCCGTGACGATGTCGAGGATCGCGAGTACCGCGACCAATCCCGCAGCGCCGAACGAACCAAAGACCATATTCTTTGGAAGATTGGATGCCATCCGCACTGTTCCTGTGAAGCTTGCCAAACGGGAAATAGAGCTCGAGATTTGAGATCGAACAGGAATCCTGTATCAGTCAGAGTATAAGCCGACACCTGTACCGACCGCTAGCGGAGGTCCGCCGGTGTCTTCGGTTTCAGCAGGATTTCAGGCAGGAAGCCCGATTTTTCACTTCCGGCGATAACTTCCACCACCGCAGCGCATTTTTCGGCAACCTCTGGAGAGCACGGCGGCCAGGGCTGTTCCGTAGGACGGATTTGCAATCCGTCCCAACGAGAATCCATTTCGGACGGGCTGGAAATTCGTCCTACAAAACAGCCGGCATCGAGCTCAGTTCGACCAGATGGCCGTCTGGATCGTGGAAGAAAACCTGGGCCGCACCGTCTGGTCGCAGCTTCGGCGGAGAGATTGGTCGGATTCCCATCCCCTCCAGGCGCTGCGTCGCGACAGCGACATCATCGACCAGAAACGCGAAGTGATGCCCGCGCGCGTTCGATCCTCCACCCAGTCCCGCAGGCCCTGACCCCTCAAATTCCAGGATCGTATGGATCATGGTCGGCCCCGCCTGGAACCACTGTCCGGCAAATGAAAAAGCGGGACGAGCGACCTCATCCATGCCCAAGGCCTCGACATAAAACTGTCGCGTCGCCGCGAGATCCTTCACGACGATCGTGACGTGATCGATCGACTTCACGCGGACGGGAGCGGCATCCGGCATCTGATTGATTCCTGACATGTCTATGCGAACAGGGTCTCACATTGCCGTCGAAGCAAGGTCTCAGGTACTCTAGCTTAGTCGTTGGAACACCAAGAACGAAGTTAGAAAAGTTCAACTCTCACCACGACAACACGAGAGACCGGAAAATGCCAAATCATACGGAGCGGCACGCCGGAAACCGTTGCAGTTGCAACGAGCCACCCATGTACCATAATTAGCCACAAAATTTGCAGCAGAATTTCGGTTGCCACAGCGCGACGGTCCGTGACATCAGCTCTTTGGAACGATAGTCTCAAGGGCTCACCAGGATTCAACTCGCTTGGAAGCATGGATGTCGTCACGTCCAACACTGCCCTCAAGATCCTCGTTCTCAACCTCGGTCGCTTTACAACGGCTGATGAGGCCTTCGCGTTGGTCCACATGGACTGGATGGGGAGCGTTGGTGCTGCTGTTGGCATCGCTCACGCTCTTGCGAAGTAGCGACCCGACCGGCCAGTTTCAAATGTCGATCCGGTGGCTGTCGATCGGAGTTCTGGTACTGGTTGCCTGGGTTTGCCCCCCTCGATTGGCCATGGCCGCCAGCTTGGTCGCAATCATCGTTTGGTCGTGGATTGAGAGTACAACCTCGCATTGGGCTCAGTGGTTGCCTGGGCACCTGGTGCGGTTTTTGGTCGCCATGGGATTAGTCGGCGGGGTGATTCGCTTGCGCGCCAAGTTGGCATCTGCTCAACATTTCGCTCGCATCGACAGCTTGACCGGACTTCCGAACCGGCAAGCGTTGATCGAGGCGATCGAAGCCGAGTTGAGCCGCGCCAAGCGATTTTCCCGTTCGTTCTCGATCGCCCTGATGGACTGCGACGGTTTCAAGCAGATCAATGATCTACGCGGCCATCTGACGGGCGACGAAGTCTTGCGCCGATTCGGACAGGTTCTGCAACGACAGACTCGCCGTTTCGATTGCGCGGGACGCTGGGGTGGGGACGAATTCCTGATCGTGTTGCCAGAGATCAATCAAGATGACGCGAAGCTGTTTGCCGAACGCTTACGCGCCGCTTTGCGTCACGAAATCGAACGCGACTATCCGTCGCTCACGTGCAGTTTGGGGATCGTCACTTTTCCGAGCGCAGCGGTTGATTGGGAAGACTGCGTTCGCCAAGCCGACGAAGCAATGTATGCGGCGAAACGGCAGGGTCGCGATCAGACTCGATTTGAATTGGCCGAGGCGACTTCGTAACTCGGCGAATTTCAGACTCGGCAACCGATCGTCAGCAAGACGTTGGCCCACAGTGCTTGATCCGCCGTTTGAATTGTCAGGACGTGATCGCGTGAGGCAACGGCTTCGTAAAAGTCCCATTTGCTGATCGGTTTCATTTCCAGCTTCATACCGGCAGCCGCAATGATCTTGCGATAATCGGCCCAGACCGGCGGATCACCCTGCTGTGCATAGGGATCGTCGGCCGGAATCCCCATCGTATTCACTTCATCGACAGGAATCGCCGTGAGCAACGTCTGAAGTACTTGGGAGACGGTGACAAGGCCCGGGGCCAGGTTCAAGCTGATCAATGTCGCATTCGGGCCGAGCGTCGTTGATGCGGGGTAATTCCCATCCGCGATCAAGACCTTGGCATGATGCCCGGCACGGCCCAGGATTGCAGAGATTTCTGGATGAAGAAGTTGATGTTTCAGCATGAATCAAATCCAAGGTGAAAGAATGCCAAGCTGGCGATGTTTCGCTAGCTGAGCAGTTCGCGATACTTCGAAATCGTCTGCATGGCTGCTGCAGTGGCATCCGGCCAGGAAAGTGCCTCAGCCGACAAGTAATCGCGGTATCCGATGGTGTGCAAAGCCTTGATGATGGGGGCATAGTCCATGTGGCCGCAACCGGCAGGTCGTCGATTCGAATCGACAAAATGAACATGGCCGACCCAGTGCCCGCCATCGATCAAACCGGCGGCAATATCTTCCTCTTCGATGTTCATGTGGAACAGATCTGCCAACAGGCGGATGTTGTCTGTCTCCAGCGATTCCAGCAGCTCGACCCCTGCGGCTTCCGTATTGATAAGATTCGTCTCATAGCGGTTGAGCGGTTCATAGATCAGCGGAACACTGTATTGACGAGCGTACTCACCCAGGATCGTCAGTGCGGCTTTCAGCCAGTCGAAGGCTTGTGTCCTGGAGACACCGTCACCCCATCGCCCCTGCATCGATCCGATGATGGCCGGAGCCCGATGGGTGCCACCGAAATCGATCATCGATTTCACAAAGTCGATCGCCCGTTCCCGGATGCCGGGATCGGGGCTGGTGAGCGTCAACTTGTGTTTGACCCATCCTGCCCCTGTACCAACAGCCGCCAGAGCTAATCGATGTCCCTGCAGAAGGCCTGATAGCTGTTCACGCGAAACGGCGTCCGGTCCCGGTGCGAATAACTCGATCGCATCGTATCCCATTTCCGCGGCCTGGCGGCAGGCACCCGGCAAGTCGTCCCAGAATACGAAAGGGCCACCTTTGGCTTCAGCAACCAGACTGACTGTCACAGCGGATTTCATCAACGGCATCCTATGGCAACGCTTACGCTCTGATGGACTTGATTCCCGGCGGTCGATGAACACAGAAGCCTACTGGGGGACTTCCACGATCGCCTTGATCACACCGGTCTCGGGCTTCGTGTAGCTGGGGAACTGGGCGATCAGGTCATCGAACCCGGTTCGGTGGGTGATCCAGGGCTTGGTGTCGATCGTGCCGGATTCGATCAACTGAATGATGCGATCGAAGTCTTCGGGCATCGCGTTACGACTGGCAAGCAAAGTCATCTCGCGCCGGTGCATCAATGGGTGCGGGAAGCTGACGTTGTCGGTGGTGATCCCGACATAAACCAGCTTGCCCGTATGCCCCACGTAATTCAGCGCATTCGACATCGATTTCGCATTGCCGGTGGCATCGATCACGATCGTAGGCAAATGCCCATCGGTCATGTCGCGTAGCGTCTTTTCTTCCTGACCGTCGCCTGCCTTTACCGTCTGTTTGACGCCCATCTTCTCGCGACAGAAGTCCAAGCGACTGGCGACCATGTCCATCACAATTAAGTTGGCGCCGGTCAGTTTGACGAACTCAATCACGCTGAGGCCGATCGGCCCTGCCCCAATCACCAGGACATTTTCGTTTGGCTGTGGCGCACAGCGAGCAACCGCGTGGCAACCAATCGCTAAAGTTTCGACGAGGGCCAGTTGTTCCATGGCCAGCTTCTTGGAAACATGCAGTTTTCGTGCTGGCAGCTTGAACAACGGACGCATGCCACCATCAGTATGCACGCCTAAAACCTGCAATTCTTCACAGCAGTTGGTACGTCCGCGGCGACTGGCGAAGCTGGCAGGATTGTTGATGTAGGGCTCGACCGAACACTTGTCGCCGACTTTGACATTCGTCACGCCGGAACCAATGGCCACCACTTCGACACCCAATTCGTGACCTGGGATGCGCGGATACGAATAGAATGGCATCTTTCCCAGATAGCCGCTGATATCGGTCCCACAGATACCGACGCGATGCACACGGACAAGGGCCTCATCAGGGCCGGGCTCGGTTGGCTCGGGAATGTCGATCTGACGAAATTGCTGTGGCTCAAGTAGTTGGATGGCGCGCATGAAGAGGCTCGTCGCAAGGTGATTGCCGCTTCGACCGCACAATTGCGTTCGATGCCGAGAGAATATCGCCTGCCGAAATGAACGGGAAGAGTGTGAGAGACGGATGACATCGAACACAAGCAGGCGGCTTGGTCGGCAGGCCTAACCCTCCACCGATTCACCTTCATTGGAGAATATTGTCGGCAAGAGATTCATCTCAACCACGAGGGGTGCGATGGCGAAAGCAGGCTAGCCCGGATCTCTCACGGCGTAATCAAACACGGTGCCCCTCGGCGGGCGTAAG
>CBIHQO010000576.1:0-4878 GCA_966211735.1 uncultured Schlesneria sp. | reverse complement strand
GATGGTGTCTTTGGAAATGAATCGAGTCACGATCACCTGGCTCTTGAAGCCGATGCGATGGGCTCGATTGATCGCCTGAACCTCGATTGCCGGATTCCACCAGCGGTCGAACAAGAACACGTAACCGGCAAACTGCAGATTCAGGCCGACTGCACCGGTTCCGTAGCTCATCAGGATAATGTGCGAGTTCGGGTCCTCTTTGAATTTCGTCAGGATGGGTTCGCGAAGCTTGGTCGGAATGCCGCCGTGATAGAGCAGTGCGCCGTACTTTTCCATCGGCTTGGCCAGCCAGTCGAGAACCTTGGTCCACTGGCTGAACAGGATCGCCTTGCCACCGCTGGCGGCGATTTCTTCCATGTCTGCTTCCAACCGGTCCAGCTTGGCGCTTTCACCGGTCAGCGGATCGAAGTTCGTGATCTGCTTTAGCCGCAGGACCAGTTCAAAAACGTGCTGAACCGTGATCGAATCACCCAAGTCGTTCAGGTGGATGATGCCTTCTTTTTCCGCCTTTTCATACGCGTATTTCTGGGCGGGGAGCAGTTCGAGATATTCGTCGCGATCCAGCCGCGGCGGCATATCCTTCATCACCAGGTTCTTGGTGCGTCGCAGAATGAACTGCTTGGCCAGAAACTGAAGCTGTCGCAGGTCCGGGGTCGCGTTCGGAGGGACAATCTCCAGAAACTCATAGAGAGCGCCGAGTTCTTCGGGGCGATTTTCGATCGGTGTTCCGGTCAGTGCCCAACTGCGTCGACGTGGCAAGGCGCGAGCGGTTTCTGCAGTTCGCGAAGTGCGATTCTTGATGCGTTGCGCTTCGTCGAGCACGACCAGGTCGAACTTGGGAAATTCGCCTTCGCCGAAGGCCGCGAAATCTCGTACCAGCGATTCGTAGTTCACGATCAGCACGGGAACGCCGGGCATGGTCCAGGTCAGCCGACGTCGTTCACCGTCACCTTCGACAACCACGAAGGGAAGTTCTTCGGCCCACGTGCGGAACTCGCGTTGCCAGTTGGGAAGCAGTGGCTTGGGACAGACGAGCAGCACGCGTCGAACCTGGCCACTACGGACGAGCAGGCGGATCGCGGTGATCGTTTGCATGGTCTTGCCGAGACCCATTTCGTCGGCCAGCAGAGCTGCGGACTTCGAGAAGAGCCAGCCGATTCCTTCGTATTGATAGGGGAATGGCTCGAACGGCATGATCATTTCCTGCCCACCCAGCCACGATTGCAGAGGGGGTTGCAGGAGATAGAACAGCCGATCTTCGATCGACAGCGCATCATCAGGCGGCTTAAGGCGGGTCAGCTTTTTCTTGGCTTCCGCGAGTGTGGCTTCGTCCATCAACGACGTTGGGCGTGGCGGCTCGATCGAAGTCAGTTCTTCTTCGTCATCGTTGTCCTCTTCACCCTTGGCCCCCTTATCTTTCTCCGGTGGCGTTGCCGGTGTCAGCAAGGAGACACCTTCGGGAAACGTAATTCCGAAAGTGGTGACCTTCTGACGATGCGGTTTCCAGGGGGGCATCAGCGAGGGTGATTTCGGTGCCACGATCGACTCTGTGTCGACCTGCGGCCAGCGCTGGAGCGCGACATTCAATCCTGATGAATAGATTCCGGCGGAGACTCCGAGAGAAACTTGCTCGCAGGGGACTTCTGACAGCAACTCATCGAGCGAGTCGCCGGATGATTCCAGCTTCAGGTGAGGTGCTGGAACTGCGCCGTCGCTTTGGCGATCTGAAGTACGCCGAGCGATCATGTCATCGAGCATCCGGAGCGAATCGTCCTTCATTGGATCCATCCTTCCAATCAGGCGGTTCGACCAAGACGGATTGTTTCAGCGAGTGCTTCGCGGATTCGCTCGAACGGTTCACGCATATCGGCATCCACGGGGATCGCCTTGGCATGACGGACCATCTCTTCGCGATCGGCGAGGTAGTCGGGGTGAAACGCGATCCCGAGCTTCCCCAGTGGCAACTGCGTCGACTCGTCGGTGATCTTGTTGACGAAGTACGCGACGGGGATCGAGACATGCTGACGCAAGTCCAGGATCTCGTCGGTCTCCAGCAGGACCAGATGCGGCTTGACGCCGATCTTGTCGATCAACGTACGCCCGAGCAGTTCGCCCAGGACGAAAGGTCGCAGCGTCGGTCCGTATAGGATTTGTTGAGCCCGATTCGGCTTCACGGGCGCGGTACATTGGAATTCGAGTGGACGGCCAAACCGGTTGGTTATCAGCAGCCCCCCTACAAATCCGCGTTCCGCGTCTTCGACAGCCGTCAGAAATCCCATCCGAAACGGGTCATGGTTCCCGTGCGACATCCACCATTCCTTGCCGCAGCCGTCACCTTGTATCAGGCCATACGAGTCCACTCGTCTGGCAGGCCCACATCTCTTCTTCTGACCACAACATCGGTGGCGAAGCGAGGTGGACTTGAGCGGTAACAGGTTCGTTCATGGATCTCCGATCTGGCGATCTTGCACAAAGTAGAGGTGACCATGCGGGAAAGTGAATATTGCCTCAAGTTTCAGCCAGGAAAGGGAGTTCCGATCACGACGATCATGGTGCGAACTGTCTCAAAGGTGGACATCTCAGGTGCTTACGGATTCCCCTTCAAAGCAGTGACGTGGTATGATTGTGCAGTCCCCGTAACACGCGGGCGACGCGATTGGTTTTGTACGCAGGGGGATTCGCCGATGAAGCTGTCTCAATTCGCATGGACTTTCGTTTGTGCTGCCACTTTGATGCTGGCAGTTTCCATGGCTCCAACCGCCAAGGCGTGTCCGTTCTGTTCGGCTCCCTCGCTGACGCTGACCGAGCAGTTGAGCGGCGCTGATTCTGCCGTATTAGTAAAATGGGTCGGCGGTGCTCCGGCGAAAGCAACAGACGCCGGTTCGACAGACTTTGAAGTGATTGAAGTGGTTCGACAACCTGCAGCAGGCAAACTGCAGAAGGGAACCAAGATCAACCTGATCCGATATCGTTCGGGCAAGATGGGCGATTTATTCCTGCTGCTGGGGACAGTCGGGGCCGGCAATATCGAATGGGGCAGTCCACTCGAAGTGACTCAAGCTGGCTACGAATACATGAAGAACTCTCCCAAGCCCGAGGAGCCCGCCGTCAAACGACTGTCGTACTTTTTGAAGTACCTCGAGAATTCAGACCGCATGATTGCGGACGATGCGTTCGGTGAGTTCGCCAATGCCTCTTACGCTGACGTCGTTCAACTCTCGAAAGAGATGCCTCGCGAGAAGTTGCGACATTGGGTGGAAGGCAAGCCGACGATCCCTTCTGGGAAACCGTCTGGGGATAAGAACTCATCAGACGGAACGGTGTCACCAGGGCGAATTGGCCTGTACGGAATGATGCTGGGACTTTGCGGCAATGCCGACGACGCGAAGATGATGGAAGAGAAGATCGTCGAACCGAAGGAAGAGTTTCGGCTGGGGATCGACGGGGTGATGGGTGGTTATCTGCTGCTGACGGGGGACAAAGGACTGACCATCCTGGAAGAGAAGAAACTGAGGGACAAGAAGGCCCCTTTCAGTGAGACGTACGCTGCGATGCAGGCCCTGCGGTTCATGTGGCAATACGGTGACAACCGGATTGAGCACGATCGGCTGCGTCAATCGATGCGGATCTTGCTAGACCGACCCGAGTTAGCCGACTTGGTGATTGCGGACCTGGCACGCATGAAAGACTGGTCGGTTCAGAATCAGTTGATGGAACTGTATGAAGCCGACGCCTACAACATTCCCTCGATCAAGCGGGCGATCGTGCGATTCACGCTGGCTGCCGCTAAAGACACGGGGGTCAAGAAAGAGGAAAGTACTGGCGAGACGGGATCCGCCGCGGCGGTCGCGCAAGTCCCTCTTCCAGAGCATGTCGTCAAAGCTCAAGCTTGCCTTGAGGAACTGGAAAAACGCGATCCCAAAACAGTCCACGAAGCGAAGCGGTTCTTCTTGTTGAAGTAAGCAGTGAAGCAACTTAGCGTATCTCGCTCGTGCGGATGTGCGAAAACTGGCGAAGTTAATTCAGCGAATCCACCGCGGATCTCGTACAATTAGGGTAATTGCTCGCGGCTTTGCCGATCATGAGCCGAGAACAAGGAAAGTGAAGATCCGGAGAAAACACGCGCGTCAATGATGGGGAAAATCATGAAACCACGGATAGGTCGATTGATCGGAGGGATCGTTGCCCTTCTGGCAATTTCCGCCGCAGCAAGTTCGGCGTTTGCGGTTCCCGGTTGCCCGTTCTGCGCTCCCAGCAAGCCTCCCTATAGTGAGCGACTGGCCACATGCCAGGTCGCAGTCGAAGTAAAATGGGTTTCGACTGCGTCCGACAAAAGGCTGGAGAATGCCACGACGACCTTTGAGGTCGTGAAGTCGTATCGCGCGGATCCGAGGTTCAAGGAAAAGACACCCGTCACCATCAGCTACGCGCGTGATGGCAAGCCGGGTGAATTGTTCTTGATGCTGGGATTCGAAAAGGACGGCGAACTTGCCTGGGACGACCCCATTTCCCTGAGCGGTGAATATCTCTACGCCTACATTCGCAAGGTGCCACCTCCAGAGACAGCAGATCGGCTCTCGTTCTTCTTGAAATTTCTGGAGTTCCCAGATGCAGAGATCTGCGCGGATGCGTATGCGGAATTCAGTCGCGCTTCCTTTAAGGATGTGGCGGCTCTAGCACCCAAGTTGCCTCGCGCGAAGCTGCGTGCATGGCTTGCCTCAGATGATCCGCAGATTCGTGTCAGGCTGGGTCTATATGGAATGATGCTGGGTTTGTGTGGCGACGACGGCGATGCGGAGTTTCTCGAGCAATTGATCATGAAACTTCCCGAGCCCGATCAACCTCGTTTCGGGGTCGACGGGATGATGGCGGGATATA
>CBIHQO010000575.1:0-4881 GCA_966211735.1 uncultured Schlesneria sp. | reverse complement strand
TCGATCACTGTTGCGCCTGCTCAGACGCTGACCGATAAGGAATACCAGCGGATGCGCGACGCGACAATCGCGTGCATTCGCGAGATTGGCGTCGAGACCGGTGGTTCGAATGTGCAGTTCGCCATCAATCCTCGCGATGGCCGAATGGTCGTTGTCGAAATGAATCCGCGAGTCAGCCGTTCCAGTGCCTTGGCCTCCAAGGCGACCGGCTTCCCGATTGCAAAAATCGCCGCCAAGCTGGCGATCGGCTACCGCCTCGACGAGATTAAGAACGATATTACTCGCGAAACGCTCGCCTGCTTCGAGCCGTCGATCGACTACGTCGTGACGAAGATCCCACGCTGGACATTCGAGAAATTCCCCGAAGCCGATCCCGAACTGACTGTACAAATGAAGTCCGTCGGTGAGACGATGGCCATCGGTCGGACGTTCAAAGAATCGCTGCAGAAGGCACTACGAGGCCTGGAAATCGGGCACTTCGGGTTGGGAGCCGGAAAGAAAGATCTGTGGGGAACGCCTCAGCAACCCAGTAACGACGAAATCGAAAGCAAGCTGGCTCGGCCGAACGAAAACAGAATCTTCTATGTTCGCTACGCCTTCAAAGCGGGGATGTCTGTCGAGCAGATTTTTGAACTCACGAACATCGATCCGTGGTTCTTGAATCAGATTCGCCAACTCATTGTCCTGGAAGACGAACTTCGGCAGCTTGATCGGTTGGAAGATGTACCGCCGGAACTGATCCGTACCGCCAAGCGGAACGGCTATTCGGATCGGCAACTTGCGTTCTGGTGGGATTCGACCGAGATCGACGTCCGTAGCCATCGCAAAGCTCTGGGAATCGTGGCCACGTTCAAACAGGTCGATACCTGTGCTGCCGAATTTGAAGCCTATACCCCTTACTACTACTCCACCTACGAATCCGAGGACGAAACACCCCCGAAGGGAAAACGTCGACGGATTATCATTCTGGGCGGTGGCCCGAATCGCATCGGGCAGGGAATTGAATTCGACTATTGCTGCTGTCAGGCGTCGTTCGCGTTGCGCGAACTCGGCATCGAGAGCATCATGGTCAACTCGAATCCAGAAACGGTTTCGACAGACTACGATACGTCCGATCTGCTGTTCTTCGAACCGCTGACGACGGAAGATGTGCTGAATATCTGCGACCGTATGCAGCCAGACGGAGTCATCGTGCAATTTGGTGGGCAGACCCCGCTAAACCTGGCACGCGGCCTGGAAGCGGCCGGTGTGAATATCATCGGGACCAGCCCCGATATGATCGATGCCGCCGAAGACCGCAAACGATTCCAGGAGATCCTCGATCGACTGGGCTTGCGACAGCCGCCGAACGGGACCGCGACCGATGCCCATGGTGCTCGTCGGATCGCGAACGAAATCGGCTATCCCGTCCTCGTTCGCCCCAGCTATGTCTTGGGTGGCCGCGCGATGGAGATCTGCTACGACGACGAAACGATCACACGCTATATGACCGAAGCGGTCAGTGCCTCTCCAGATCGCCCGATCCTGGTCGACAAGTTCCTGGAAGACGCCGTTGAAGTCGATGTGGATGCGGTGTCCGACGGACAACTTACCCTGGTCGGCGGCGTGATGGAACACATCGAAGAAGCCGGGGTCCATTCCGGGGATTCAGCCTGCGTTTTACCTCCGTACAATCTTCCCGATTCGGTCGTCGAAGAAATCAAGCAAGCCACGTATTCACTCGCCAAGGCTCTGCAAGTCCGCGGACTGATGAATTTGCAGTTCGCAGTGAAACAGTCCGAAGGTGAAAACCTCGTCTACATTCTGGAAGTGAATCCACGTGCCAGCCGCACGTCGCCGTTCGTTTCCAAGGCGACCAATGTTCCACTGCCTAAGATTGCGGCCAAGATCATGGCCGGTGTGTCGCTGACCGAGCAGGGTGTAACTCAAGAAGTCGTGCCGAACTACACCTCTGTCAAAGAGAGCGTCTTCCCGTTCAACCGATTCGTCGGTGTGGACATCATTCTCGGACCGGAAATGAAGTCGACCGGCGAAGTGATGGGGATCTCGGACGATTTCCCGATGGCATTTGCCAAGAGCCAGATTGCGGCCGGAACCAAGCTGCCGCAAACCGGCACGGTCTTCGTCAGCCTGGCGGGTCGGCACAAGGAGGCACTCGTTCCGCAGATCCGACAGCTTCAAGAGATGGGATTCCACATTCTCTGCACCAGCGGTACCGCACGCATCTTCCGTGACCGCGGTCTGGAAGTGGACACCGTTCGAAAGCTGCAGGAAGGTCGGCCCAACTTACTCGACTACATGGCGAATAAGCAGATCGCCTTCATCTTCAACACGCCGAGTGGAAAAGGGGCCAGAACTGACGAGGGACGCATCCGCGCCGCTGCCGTCATGAACGGTGTCTCGTGTGTGACCACACTTCCCGGCTGCATTGCCGTCGTCCATGCGTTGAAGGCGATGCGACAGCATCCCGCCCCTGAAGTGCGAGCGCTTCAGGATTGGGTCGCTCAAGAGGTCAATCATTCGTATGTGAATCGATCCTAGCGCGGATTACAGCAAGCCCTGTTGTTTTCGTCGCAGACGACTAAAAAGGTTGCGATAGGGCCGCTCGGTCGATTCGGCAGTGGATGATGTGGTTTGATGGGCAGGATTTGTGGCACCGACTTCAATCGTCACTGGTTGAGGCGCGGCCAGGATCTGTCGTAACTCGATTTCTGTGCCACTCTCCTCGGATTTCAATCCCGCTCGGACTTCGTTGGCGAGTTCACAGACGCTGATCCCGAGTTCTTCTTCCAGAGACTCCCATTCGTCTGCTTCACCAACCGAGTTCGATCTTGGCGTCCTGAATGCCGTCTCCAAAATCGACGTGTCCCAGCCTGGGTCTTCGTCGAATTCGGGTAGCATCCCGTCCAGCCGACTACAGACTTCTTCGAACGATTCCGAAGAACTCTCGTCGATTCCATCCGATATCACGTCCGATTCGACGATGTCAACGCGAACCGATTGATCGGCCGGCGTGTCACTTTTACTTTCCAAGCTAGTTAGTGCAGCCGAAGTCGTCTCGCGCTGATTTTTGATCGCCGGTGGCAACGGAAAGCCACCATCGATCGCGGCGTATCGGTCGCAGACGATTTCTTCCATCACCACCCCCGGCGCGATCGTCTCGATACGCTTTGAGGTTTGCGGCGGAAGCGAGTTTTTCAAAGTCGAATTGCAAAGGTTTGTCGCCATGATTGCGTGTACTTCGGGCTGTTGACCACCAGCCTTGACCTCGACATGAGGTTGATCGGCGACTTCTTCCGACGCTAATTCGTCAGCGGGTTCGTTCCACTCGACGATGGAATTGGTCAGTGGCAAGTCCGCTCCAAACTCGAACGATTGCACCAACTCATTTGAAGCATCAGTTCGATGCTGGTCGTCAATGGCGTCGAAGGCCGAAACGGTCGGCTTGTCCGACTGATCTGCGAGCAAACTCTCGTTCCAATGGAGCGGCAGTTGGCGAAGATCCTTCAGCGCTTCACGAATCGTTTCGGCGGTCACCGGCTTCTGTTCAGCGACATAAGCCAGCAGCAATGCGTGATCACAAAGTTGATTGATGCAGCGCGGGACGCCGTCACTGGCCCGATAGATCAGATCCAGCGCGTCAGGAGTGAAGATCTCGCCGGTGCGGCCGCCCGCCCAGGTGATTCGATAATCGATGTAGTCGACCGCGGTCGCGCGGTCAAAAGAATCGAGGCACACATGAGCACGAATCCGCTGGTTCAACGCTTCCAGGCTCGGCCGAGCGAGGGTTTCTTCGATGCCAGGTTGGCCGACAAGAACCAGCCTGACCAAGGGGCGACCATGATCGGACAGGTCCGAGAGAATTCGCAATTCTTCCAGCAGATCTTCGGCCAGCATGTGAGCTTCGTCGAGAATCAGGACCATCGCTTCACGTTTCGGACTGAGGGCGCGAATAGCCGGTGACAGTTCGAGTCGCAGTTCCTGTTCGTCTTGACGACGGTACGAGTGATTCAAATCAGCAAGGATTGATTGCAGAATGGCTCGTCGAGTCAAAAAACTGGCATGGGGAAGCAACACAACTTGGAAGCGACCCTCCAATTCCGATCGCAACCGCTCACAGAGCAACGTTTTGCCAGTCCCCGCTGGTGCCGAGACGACGGCAACCCCTTGTCCCTGCTCGACGCAAACGACGAGTTCATCCAAGGCGGACTGAATCTGGCCACTTGCCAGAAAGCAGCGAGGATCCGGAGTGGCGGCAAATGGTCGGCGCTTCAAGAGAAATTGGGATTCGTACATGGATCAATATTCCCGCAAACAAATGGCCCGAAGGGACTGGCGTCCGTGTCGAACGCATCACGACGATTTTACGGGTTCGTCGGTTGCGTCCGGGCGCTATGGAGCCAAGCCCCCCTGTGATCGATCCCCTACCGCCCGTGACTTGAACACAATCGCTACCTCTGACATCGTAGGAGTAACCGGAATTATTTGACGCTCTTTGCACGGAATTGGAAGTGTTGGTTGAGTTTGCGGATTCTGTCGACGGTGACGACATGATCGAACAAGTGGCGATCGGCGTTTTGCTTGCGGCATACAAAAGGTGTAGAATAAACGTGCTCTGTCGTGGCACCGGGCCACGAGTTTCCATAGGTCGGTGAGAAGGTTTATGTCCGAAGGACGAATCCAGTTCCGCAATCACGAAGATGTTCGCAGCCTGTTCGGCACACGTGACAAGAATCTCCGTCGATTGCGAGATGTCCTGCATATCGATGTTGTTCTACGTGGTGACGAATTACACCTGCATGGCGACCATGCTCAGGTCGCCTTGGGAACAAAAGTCTTCTCGGAATTAAAGTCGGTCATCGAACGCACCGGAGTTCTGGA
>CBIHQO010000574.1:0-4882 GCA_966211735.1 uncultured Schlesneria sp. | reverse complement strand
AACCAGCTTGCTTCCTGAGTAAGATCGGTCGTGGATGGAGGCTCGGTCGGACGTGATGCCGGCGCGGACTGTATCAACGAATCCGCCATCTGGTTGTATTTCACCTCTGGCTCACGGCTTGCGCGGAACCAGGTCAATTTGTTGACTCCGTCGAAGATTGCACCGCGAATCCGGTAGAACGCGAACGTCGAGAATTTCACCCCCTTGGCAGGGTCGAAGTCTCTGGCAGCCTGCATCAGTCCAATTTGTCCGTAACTGATCAAGTCGTCTGATTCGACCCAGGCAGGAGTGCGCGAACGAACCTGCTGGGCCAGATGACGTACCAAGCCCTGGCATTCCTCAACAAGCCGATGGCGCTCGCTAATGTCCAGTGCGTTGGTCATGGTCCCACCGCAATAAGCTGAGTCCAAAGAGCCTTCAACCGTGCGTGAGTTTCTGGATTTTCGAAGAGCGTTCGGGCAACGCGATCGACAATTGCAACAAACCGTGCTTCGGTCTCTGATGACGGCTTCAACTGGCGGCGCAGAGTTGCGCGGACCAGATCGAATACAACTGACTCTTGAAACTCGACTGGTCCGTGCTTTCTGGCGATTTCTCGCAGAGATTCCAGATCTGCGGGATCACTCGACTGCTCAAGGGAATAAAGCGCGGCTGTCTGCTTCAACACATCTTCGAGTACTCGACGCGACGTCGAGTCGCCATTCCTTGTTGGCGATGGACGGTTATCGCTATTCGCAGCTGCGCCCGGCTCAGGTGTCATGTCCACTCTCCGACTTCGTTTTCACCGAGCACTGATCACAATTCCATAGTTGGAACAAAGATTAGTTATCCAGCGCCCCAATTCTCAAGTCATAGACATTCTTCAAATTCTCAACGGTTTCGATCTTCCCAGGAAACTGTTTGCGTGCGATGAGGTACTGTTGATCCATCTTTTGAGCCAGATCACGTACGACTCGACTCTGTGGAAATAGCTTTTCGAGCACCGCGCTCAATCGCGAATCCTCGGGCTGCTCCCCGGAGCCTTTCCAATTATGCACGACAATTCCCAAATGGGGGGCTTTCGGCCAGATGTCGCGGTCGCGTACGTCAATCGAATCCTGTTTCAGGTCGAGGAAAATCAGATGCGCGCCGTAGCTCCGCATCAAGTTTTCTTCCAAGATCCGCCCGGTGATGGCTCGCGTCAGAGGATTCGCGGTATCCAAAACGCCAAATGCGAAATCATCCTTAGTCAGTGTGATACGTCCCTGGAAGTAAATCATGACGATGGATTGCGGGCTGCCCTTTCCGCCACCACTCTTCAAGTTACGCAACATCTTGCCAACCAGCTCACGCAGCCGGTTCTGAACGGCTGCGGGCGAAGCATTCAGTGCATCATGGACGTGAATGTGTGCGAACGCGTCCGATTCCCAAATCTCCTGTGACCCTTGTTGCCTCGTGAGTGGTCGAGCTCGCAACGCCTTTTCCATAAGAGCGCTCCGGGCACGATCTCGCATCTGTCCGAGATCCCCCTCACCCAGGAGCAACACGTACATTTCCTGCTCACGTTCGGGGATCGTACAGTCCACTATCAGCGTGTTCGTGGTCCCAAGCTCGGCTGCAATTCTTCCTTCCGCGCGGAATACTTCGACCCGAATCTCATTTCCACGCAGTCGGCTGAATACGATTTCCGATTCAAACCACCCGTTCGATGGATCCTTTTCATCCATCACGACGGGGATAGTCGGAAGTTTAAAACTGTTCACCCAGATACGAGCTGCCAACTGATCGTTAGACATTGGATTCGGCACATGGACTCTTCCGCGCAGCTTCAGTCGAGATTTGGAAACGGCACGATCGAAATAGCCGGTCCCGTTGTTTTCCACTCGCGGGCGCTGGTCGCCGATGCTCACAATTTCCACGGTCGTTGCTGGCACAACATAGGCAACTTTCAGGATCTGCTTCTGACTGGATCCGCCAATGTTGTGTGCCGTCAATTCAATTTCATTGACGCCGTCAAATAACTCGACTTCCTCGATTCCCGTCGTACCATCAATCGCGACTGCCGCTGGTTCGACTGTCTTTTCATACGCTTCGAACTTTTCACTGTTGCCGCGCATGCGAAGTTGAAGTGTCGTTGCGGCGGTCGAGTTCACCGTGTATCGCAATTGGAATTGACGGGTCATGACCGTCATTCCACGATCCCCCGCGAGTTCGGTCGCGCCTGGACCAACGATAGACAGCACCGGCGGCGGCGCAGCAGCTTTTTCCATCCGGATGTTATGCACAACCGGTTCGATACTCGTGCCGTCGTCGTTGGTGGCGGTGATCCGTACTGTATGTTCGCCTTCAGGAAGTCCGAATCGATCCGCACTCAACAGCCATTCGTTGGGCGAATCTTTGACAGGCGATACGTCGAATTCACGACGCTCACTTGAATCGTCGATCACAATCCGAGCAGTGCGCACCGGCAACTGCGATCGAACCCGGAACGAAAGCTGTTGTGATTTGACGACAAGCTTGTCATCGCCCAGCACCGCAAGAATCTCCGGAGGACGCCGCATTTCGACCTCTTGAATCTGGCTGTTCGGTTGCCGGTTCCAATCATTTGCGACCCGAACCACGATCCGGTTTTTACCGCCGACCAGTGAAAAGTGTGCTCGCAAGCGATGCTGGTCAGCCTGTGTGCGATCAATTTGCACAGACTCATCTGCGAGGCGAACATCATTGACCAGCACCGAGACGTGGTAAGGGTGATCCAGGCGACCGCCGATCGTCGCGGTCACCGTCGCCGTGGGATCATGATAGCCGGAATAAAAAATCCCAGGCGCCGACGTCGCCTGCGTTGGCAAGGTACGCTGCACTGCAGATGTCACCGACAACGACGACACTGTGGGCACCGTTGGTTCGTACGAGAGCGTCAGCCGCTTCGATTGCTTTTCGTCACCGACGCCGGCTTTGATACCTATTGTCTGAGAACCCGGTTTAAGAGTAACGACTTCATCAAACGAGAGTGCGCGGCTTTTTCCAGCATTGAAACCGACGAGTTTCCTCTCTTCCGGCCCAATGGCAAGGTCCGCGCTGTCGAGTGGGACCTCGCACGTGATAGTTCCACGCACTCGGACCTTAGGCCATGTCGTTGAATAGCTGCTTCCATCGGCCACAAGAACGACGGGACCAGAATCCGCAATCGAGGCGACTTCATCGATGGTCAGCCGCGGTGTCTTGTTGGGTGTCGCGCGCCGGACAAACGTGGCGATGTGGGTGGACTCCAGGTTGCGATTTTCTTCGGGGGCAGTCGCATTCGTCGCGGTGAGCACTAACTGATTTTCACCAGGATCAACCGGCACGACTTCGGAAATCTCGAGATTTCCTTCAGCCTTCCAGCTACGAACGATGGCAGCTTCTTGTTGCCCAGGGCGTTGGATCCTTAATTGCACCACGACGGGCTCGGAACGAGGGGCGACCGTTGCCTGCACAGTGACGACGTCCTCGCGAATCTCTCCCTTCCAAGCAGGTGTCCAGGCGATTTCTGGTGCTGCCGGACGGTACTGAACCCGCTCGGTCTTGGTGACTTCTCGATCAGGCGTCTGTAGTCGAAGTTTCAACTCATGCGATCCACGCTGCCACTTGGATTCGGAAAGATCCGCGGTCCATTCTCGCTCAGAACTCTGGCGCAAAGGCCGCGGAGCGTCGTCGTCGAAGGACACCGTCAACTGTTTGATTCGTCGATCCGAAATTCCCGTGACTGTGGCGACCAACTGCACCTGTGTCGATTCGACCTGCGGTCGATCTTCATAGTCAGTAGGTGCGGGGGTGCCATCCCGATTGCGCAGCCACATCGAAATCTGGGGCTTTTCTTCAACCTCCGGAAGGATCAGTTTTTGGGACTCGATCAGCGATTGAAGCAAGTCTCGCTTATAAAAGCCGTCTCGATATTCTCCGATCGTCGCAAATTTCGCGGGATGAGTCGACTCTCCGGTATTGAACTGCCACCCCAGGAGACTTTCGACATTTTCGCCGCTCGCGTCAAAATTCCCGAGAGGGTGCCACCCAATCCAGTCCCACTCGTTAAGCCGTTGACCCGGAACGACGAACATTGTGAACAAAGGCTTGGACTCATCGATCGCCTGCCCAACAGGACAATCGACGGCTTGCATCTGGCCGTTGCGCCGAATGTTCAACGAAATCGTCTCGCCAGGCAGGCGATCAAGGATTGCCTGATAGAGGTCTTTCGTCGACTGCAGAGCGATGGCCTCCCCTTTGCGATCGATGGACACAGCCTCATCACCTTGTTGAAGTGCGATGTCCGCTGGAGCTTCGGCGACGACAAGACGCCCTTCCTTCGTATGGACCTTTAAGCCCGCGATCCTGCCATGCTTGTTCAAGGTTCGTCCGACGAGGTCCGCCATAGTCCACACTGCAATCGTGCGGTCGGCACCCACAGAAAGCAGCATTCTACCGTCGTCAGAAAATGCCAGATTACGAACCCGCTCCGTGTGACCGACACACCATCGAATCGGTTCGCCGGTGTCACCGCGATAGAGACGTAACAGCGGCTGGCCGCGAAGGTGAGTGCCGACAGCAATCAGCGGGATCGGCGAATGCTTTGACGCCGGACAGAAGGCATAGCTTGAAACGGCTTGCAGATCGTCAAGCTGAAGAGTCAGAGGCGCAAGGTCACCTCGGTGGACTTTCAATGAGCCCGGCGTCGTCGCATTAGCCGACCAACCCGGCATGTTCGCGACCGCCTTGTGCCATCGCCCTTGGGCTGGTTCGATCCGGCGTTGCTGAAAATCGAGAACTCCTGCGTCGTCAGGAAATTGCCCCGGAGCAGCGGTTGGGCTGTCATTAAACATGATCCCCCAACGCTCGCCAGCTCGGACAAATGCCGCATCACGGAAAT
>CBIHQO010000573.1:0-4889 GCA_966211735.1 uncultured Schlesneria sp. | reverse complement strand
CGGCAGTGTAGATCGAGACCATCTCGTGTTCTTGACCCGGAAACAGCGTCTCCTGGATCGCACTGCCACCAGCGGTCAGCTTGATCACGGACGCCACCACATCAGTCGGCTTGCCATCTTTGTCGACCGTGACCCACGTCCCGACCAGCGATTTCATCTTGTCAAAATTCGCACTCTTGGGTGCCGCTGTGGAATGGTCATGCTTGTCATCTCCGCTGACCATCACCGAAAATCCAACCAGCAGAAGACCGCATGCCATTAATCTACGTACCATGATCATCACTCCGCAAAACTGAAAAGGTTGTTGAGAAACCGGACGTGCAAAGTTGTCGAATGACAGAATGCGGAATCGACAGAAGATCGTGATATTTTCCAAAACTCTTTCTGCACGCGTCAAGGCGGCGGCCGCCACGTGACGTAAGTCTCGTTGTCGCTTGAACTGCAGGAATGAGCTTCGTGTACTCTGTCGACCCATTTGCTGGTTGAGATCACTCTGCAATTCTGCCACACTTAAACTTTGATGGATGCTCAATCGAAGACTTCGCTTCGACTCTCCGAAAGCTGCCTTGAACTCGATCGTAGATACCAACGTGAGGCTACAAATGCTGATTCGTTCCAGCCTGCCGCTGCTCGTTGTACTAGGCATCACCACTCAACTTCCCGCCGTCGAACCCAAGATTCTGACTGGCCACGCCGACCCCGCTTATTCCGCCGTCTATACGCCGGACGGTTCGAAGCTGGTGACGGGGAGCTTCGACAAGACCCTGCGGTTGTGGGATCTCAACTCTTCGACCACGCTGCGTTCGATGGCTGGTCACACGGGACTGGTGCTTTGCGTCGCGATCACGAAAGACGGCAGTCGGCTGGCGAGTGGTTCACTCGACAACACGATTCGCCTGTGGGACGTTCCCGTTGCAAAGCCGTCTGTTGTACATCAGGCCAATCAGGGCAGCACGAACCTGGCGATCAATGCCGATGGAACTCAATGGCTGACCGGTGGCGCGGACAAAATCTTGCGAATCTGGAACGCGGCCGATCGCCAACTGGTCAAGGAGATCGGCCCGCTGCCGCACCCGATCGTGCGCGTCGCCTTTCGGCAGGATAAGGTCCAGATCGCCGCTGCCGATGCGGCAGGGTTCGTGAGATTGTTTAATCCCGCCGATGGAGCCCCCCAGGGAGTTTTTGGGGCTCACCCGACCGAGATCACCGGCCTGGCCTATCCGCCGAATAACGCCTGGGTGCTGACTTCATCCGCCGACGGCGTGGTGAAACGGTGGCCGAACCAGGCCGCGGTCCCCAAGACGGCGTCCGGACACGAACAACCGATCCTCGCGCTGCGAGTCAGTCCAAACAATTCGATCGTGGCGACGGGCTCTGCCGACAAGACTTGTCGTTTGTGGAACAACGGCAATCAGCAGCCGATTCGCAACCTGGACGGTCACGGCGGTGCTGTCACGGCGATCAGTTTTCAGTTCGATGGCGGCCGCGTTCTGACCGGATGCGAAGACAAGATCGCTCGGTTGTTTGATGTGAACAATGGAATGCTGATCAAGGCTTACCCCGAGCAAGCGGCGGCGATTACCGCGGTCGCGATTCATCCCAACAATCAAGAAGTTGCTGTCGCTGATGCCAGTGGCGCGATCAAGATCTGGAAAGCGAATGAAGGGACCGAAGTTCGCACGCTGCCGGGCCATGCGGGAGGCACCTTCGCCTTAGCCTATGCTTCCAATCAACAGCATCTGGTCTCAGGTGGGGCCGACAAGCGAGTCCGCATCTGGAATGCGGGCGATGGCAATCAAATTCGTGAGCATGATGCGGTGGAAGCGGTTCGATCGGTCGCAGTCTCGTGGGACAATCAACGAGTCGCCGGTGGATGCGACGACAAGAACATCCGCGTCTGGAACCTGGGCGATGGCAATCTGTTTGCAACCTACACTGGGCACACGGACAAGATCTCAGCCCTCGACTACAGCCGGGATAACCAGAAACTACTGTCGTCGAGCCATGACGGAACGGTTCGAAGCTGGAACCTGACGTCGGGTCGACAATCACAGCATTACGTCTCCAAAGACGGGGGTGCGATCAATGGCGTGGGGTTCTGGAATGACAATCAGAACTTTGTCTTTGGCGGCGCGGACAAGTTAGCCACTTGGGACGTGCTGAACATCCAGATGATGCACGTCGCCGATGAGAAACGAGTTAACGCGTTGGCCGTGCATCCCAATTCGTCGCAGCACTTCACCGCCGGTGAAGACGGGGTCATCAAGTACTGGGATGTGAACAACGGCAACTTGCTTCGCGAGTTCAAAGGACATCAGGGACCGGCTCGATCAGTCGCGATCAACCCCAATCAGCAGCAGTTGGCATCCGGCGGCAGCGACAAGAAATTGAAGCTGTGGAACATCAATGATCCGTCAAAGCCGCAATACGATATCACTACGCCTGCGGAGGTCGTGCAGATCGCCTACAGCCCCGATCAAAAGAAGCTGGTTGTCGCAGGGAGTGATCATCTGATCCACGGCTACGATCCCACTCCACCAAATCCGGTGCCGCCCAATCCCCCGTCACAGGACGCGGCACAAGTCACAGATGGTCACCCTGCCAGCATCACCAGCCTGGCGTTCGCACCCGACAACCGCACGGCGGTCAGCGCCGCGGCTGATGGCTCGGTCCGCACCTGGGCGATCGCCTCGGCCGCCGCAACATTGGTACTGAACGGCCATCAGTCGCAAGTTTACGGCGTGGCGTTTCATCCCACATTGCCGCTGCTGGCCTCTGCGTCCAATGACAAGACCGTCAAGATCTGGGACTACGAGAAGAACCAGAACCTGCGGACATTTGCGGCTCAAGGAGGCGCGATCTATGCGCTCACGTTTACGCCCGATGGTAACTTCATCATCACGGCGGGAGGCGATAAGACAATTCGAGTCTACAAGCAGGACGATGGCACTCAGATTCGCCAGTACAACGGCCCAACCGATGCGATTTATTCGACAGCCCTTAGCCCCAATGGTCAGCAACTGGCAGCGGCGGGACTGGACCGGAAGATCTTCCTGTACAGCTTCGACAATCCGAACCCAATCAAAGCTTTGTCCGGGCACAAGGACGACATCTATAAAGTGGAGTTCAATCCCGCCGGAAATCGACTGCTCTCGATTGGGTATGCAGGCAACATCAACGTCTGGGATCCGAACCAGGAGAAGCCGTTGTTCAGCCAGAAACTGCCGAGTGTTGTCTACTCGGCGACGTATTCACCCAGCGGCAAGCAGATCGCGGTGCTGGCCAATGATGGAAAGATCTATCTGTTAGACCTGCCACCGGAAGCCCTGTGAGCACAGGTTGAGTTACAGACTATTCAGATAAGCAACCAGATCACGAATTTCGTCGTCGGTCAACTTCGATTCCAGTTGATGCTGGAACTTCGAAAACACGTCGTTCAATGTTTCTGCTCGGCCATCGTGGAAGTAAGGGGCGTTCTGACTGACGCCGCGAAGTGACGGGGGATTGAACTTCGATAGGCCCTGTTCGTCCTTGAGCTTGACATCAGCAGTTCGCGCGGAGGTGTAGACGGGTTGCGTGTGGCAGCGATTGCAGTCCAAGCGAATGAAGAGCTTGGCTCCGCGCTCGCTGGCCGTTGGATTGGTTACGCCGATCGGAGGAGCAGGTGGTAGCGTCCTGAGATACGCTTCCAGGTCTCCGGTTTGCTCTGCCGATAGCTCGTCACCCTGCATGGTTGATTTGACCGAATGCTGGATCTGCTCGGCAAGCGTCGCGAATCGACCGCTCCAGGCGTACGGGGCGGTCTCACCGACGCCGCGTAGCGACAATACGCGCTTCGCGGTGCCGAACGATTCGTCGGTGAAGTTGTCGTTGAACAATCCGTTCGAATGACCGTCCACGTGGCAACTGGCACAGCTAAACCAGCGGTCGTGAGACAGACTGGCGTTATGAAATAATCGCTCACCGCGATCGGCCGCGGTGAGATCAGGCATCGCACCCAATGAGATGGTCCCCAAGGAAGTACGGTGTTCAATGTCGATGATCGTCACCGAATCGCTGAGCGTATTGACCACAAACGCCCGTGCCCCTGTTGTGTCTAACGCCATCGCAGTCGGACGCGAACCGGCCTTGATTCGTTTCGCGTACAGATGGTTTCCGTCGTCAACAGCCACTTCGTCAGTCCCAGAGAAAGCGACCGCGATGAGGCCCGTCGAAGTGATGACGAAGCCAGCTGGATCGCCCGCCCCCTGCTCAGGTCCCCCGAGATAATCGAGCTGACTTTGTTTCAGCAAATCTGCCGTGGGATTCAGCACGTCGGCCAATGACAGTGAACGCAGACAGTTGACCATCAGCCCGCCCCAGTGAACATCATCAAATGTCGTGTGCGCCAGTCGACTCAGCATTTGATGGCTCATCATCAGTCGCGGCTTGGTGGGGTGCAGACGCAGTTGCCGAATCGAATGTGCAGGCAATTCTCTCACCGAGTCGATGGTTCCCGCACCAGGATCAACGACAGCAAGCTTCGACCCGAACGCATCCGCAACGATCAGCTTCTTCGCAGAATCGAGATAGAGCTGTGCTCTGGGGGCGAAACTGAGCGAGATCGTTCGAACGACAGCTTGCTCCCCCTTGTCCAACGACTTCAGGTCGACCACGGTGATGGCGCGAGACCACAACGATGCGACGAACGCGAGACTGCCATCGGAAGAAACACGGACACTGACGGGATAGGGGCTCACCGTCAGTCGCTGTTGCGGAGCCAACAAATCTCCTGCAATCCGAATCGCGATCAACTGATGGTGAGCCTGATCCGTGACGAGTAGCAGCGGTTGACCCGGGACTTGAACGACATCTGACAGACTTTGCCCGATGGAAAACTCTGCGATGAG
>CBIHQO010000572.1:0-4898 GCA_966211735.1 uncultured Schlesneria sp. | reverse complement strand
ACGCCGCCGATGTTTTGCGAACAGCACACTACTGCACTGTTTTCCGGTGATTTCGCAGGCTTCGGAGTTGCTCGAGGCCGTTGGTATCGGGCACTGCCTTGCGATGCGTGGTTAAACCAATACAATAATGTTTGTGAATCAACAAAATGGATGGTATTCCCATGCGATCACGACGTACCCTATTTTCTTGGATCGGTCACGCCGACCTGCGGGCGATGGCGGCGTCGTTGCCTGAGAGCGAGCAGAAGGAAGTGCTGAAGGGGCTGAATCCTCCGAAACCCCTGGCTGATGAACCAGGGCCGGTGAGGTGCCTGCTCGATGCGGAGGAGTTTGATGAAGTTCACCTGTTAAGTGACCACAGTCCCTTCAAGAATCGGCACTACATAAAGTGGCTTGGCGGTAATCCTGTACTGCATCAGGTGAAATTGACTAACCCCACTGACTATCCTGAAGTCTTTAGGGTGGCAGACGCCGAGCTTGCTTCGGTCGTCAGCGTCCCCCGCCCCGACCGCCTCGATCTGTGCCTGCATCTCAGCCCCGGCACACCCACGATGACTGCGATCTGGTTGCTTCTCGGCAAGAGCAAGTATCACCCGGCCACGTTCTTTCAAACGCACGAGGGTGGGGCTTGGGTTACGAGCGTCCCTTTCGATCTTGTTTTGGAGTTCGTCCCCCAGGTCTTGCGAGATGCCGACGCCCGTTTGCAATTGCTCGCCAGCCAAAGTCCCCAAGAGATCGAAGGATTTGAGAGTATCGTTGGGGAAAGTCACAACCTTAGGGTTGCGGTTGGACGTGCTCGTCGGACTGCAATTCGGGATGTGTCGGTCCTCCTCCTTGGGGAAAGCGGTACGGGCAAAGAGAAGTTCGCCAGGGCGATTCACGACGCCAGCCCTCGAAAAGCCATGAACTTTGTTTCGATCAACTGCGCCGCCATTTCCAGGGAATTGCTGGAGTCCGAGCTTTTCGGCCACAAGAAAGGTGCATTTACTGGGGCCGTGGATGATAGGGCTGGCGCTTTCAAAGAGGCCGATGGCGGAACGCTTTTCCTGGACGAGATTGGCGAGTGCGACACGGCAATGCAGGCCAAACTGTTGAGAGTCCTTCAGCCACCCGACGCTAATCCCTGCCATCGGGCTTTCTGCCGGGTCGGTGAATCGAAGATCACTATAAGCAATGTGCGAATCATCGCTGCCACGAATCGAGATTTGCTCGCCGCCATCGCTCGCAACGAATTTCGGGACGATCTCTACTACCGTGTGGCTGCGATCACGATCAAACTGCCGCCGCTCCGTGAACGCCGAGAAGACATTCCCCTTTTGGTGCAGCGACTCCTGACGCAGATCAACGAGAATTTCAAGAAGCAGGAGCCAGGTTATCAGCACAAAAAGATTTCCGGCTCTGCCATGACTTTTGTGCGAAAGTTCCCTTGGCCGGGGAATATCCGACAATTGTACAACACCCTAATTCAGGCGGCAGTGATGACGGACGGCGAACTGATTGACCGCCAAGACGTGGCCGATGCCATCGCTGAAGTGCCTGGGAGACCGACCCTTGACTTGATGGAGCAGCCCCTCGGTGAAGGATTCGTTTTGACGGATTTCCTCGAAGAAATCCAACGGCATTACTTAATTCGGGGAATGAAGGACGCCGGTGGTGTGAAGACTAAAGCCGCTGAACTGCTCGGCTACAAGAACTACCAGACCCTCGCCGCCCAACTCGACAGATTTAAGGTCGAACTACCGGAATCTTGACGAACGTATGGCACCGGCACAGCGGTTGCTTTTGGGTATCGTCAGCCGTTGTCCGCTGACAATTATACGGAACATCGGCTCGTAGCATCGAGGCGGCAATGCAATCGAAGAACTTTGAATATTTGAGATCGAACTGGGAGGATCTAGCAACTCTCGGCGCTTTTGCAGAGCAATACGCCCATCCCGACCCACAGAGCGCCGTCGCCAAACTGCGGACGTTCGCCGAGCAGATCGTTCTCTTCATCTATCACAAGCACGGGCTACCCAAGCTGCTTCAAGGAAATCTGAACGACCTTTTGACGGCGACCACGTTCATTCAAGTCGTCCCAAGGGTGATCGTCTCCAAGTTGCACACACTCCGCATCCAGGGCAACCGGGGGGCGCATGGTGAGTCGGTCCTTCCACAGTCCGCTCTAATGCTGGTTCAAGAAGCCTACGGCTTAGGTCAGTGGATGTACCTGAATTACGCCAACGGAAAAAAGGAAGATTGCCCACCGTTCACTCCCCCTGAAGCCACAACCACCACAGAGGCCGAGAAGCAACTCAAGCGGGAGAAAGTGTCGATTCTGCAACGGCTCGCTGCGCAGGAAGCAGAGTTGCAGAAGGTCTTGACCGACTTGGAAGCGGCCCGTTCCAAAGCCAAGATTTCGGAAGAGACCACTTCCCAACTTCAGGCCGCTCAGGCCCACGGCCAACAAGTTGCCGATGTTCTGGCGTTTAGCGAAGCGACAACCCGTCGTCGGCTGGTCGACACGACTCTCGTTTCAGCGGGATGGGATGTTGGAAGCAACGGTACGAATACCGAACAGGTCGGTCAGGAGGTCGATGTCGATCACCAACCGACCGCCAGCACGAAGGGAAAAGCCGATTATGTGTTGTGGGGCGACAACGGCAAACCGATTGGCGTGATCGAAGCGAAGAAAACTGCCGTCGATCCCGAAGCCGGTCGGACCCAAGCGAAGTGCTATGCCGATGGCTTGGAAAAGATGCACGGTCATCGTCCCGTCATCTTCTACACGAACGGCTACGACATCTGGATGTGGAACGATGCCTCTGGCGAGCCACCCCGGAAGTTGTACGGTTTTTATTCCCTCGACAGCCTCGAATATCTTTTGTATCAGCGGACCAACAAGGAACTGCTGACCAAGACCGCTCCCAGCCCGTTGATTGCCGGGCGTATGTACCAGATCGAAGCACTCAAGCGAGTGGTCGAGCGATTCGCCGCCAAGCACCGCCAGGCTCTCGTTGTGCAGGCTACCGGCACGGGCAAGACTCGTGTGGCGATCTCACTCTGCGACTTGCTGCTGAGGGCGAAGTGGGCCAAGCGGATTCTGTTTCTCTGCGACCGCAAGGAACTTCGCAAGCAGGCTCACAACACGTTCAAGGAACACTTGCCTGGCGAACCCCGCACCTATGTCACGTCGGTTACGTCGAAGGACCGTGACAAACGCATCTACCTCGCCACTTACCCGGCGATGATGGAGTGCTACGAATCGTTCGACGTGGGATTCTTCGACCTCATCATTGCCGACGAGTCACACCGCAGCATCTACAACCGCTACCGGGAACTGTTCGGCCACTTCGATTGTCTACAAGTGGGCCTGACGGCCACGCCAGTCGAGTTCATCGCTCGCAACACCTACAAAATCTTCGGCTGCGAAGACCGTGATCCCACGGCCTACTTCAGCTTTGAGGACGCCATCAACAACGTGCCGCAATACCTCGTGCCGTTCGAGGTCATCACTCACACGACGCCCTTTTTGTGGAAAGGCATCAAGTATTCCGAGATGTCCGAGTCGCAGAAGCAGCAACTTGAAGAAGACGAAGCCGTACCGGCTGCTGTCGAGTTCGAGCAAGGCGATGTGGATAAGGCTGTCTTCAACAAGGACACGAATCGGGTGATCCTGCGAAACCTGATGGAGACAGGCATCCGGGACGCCACTGGTACAAGGGTTGGCAAGTCGATCATCTTCGCCCGTAACCACAATCACGCCATCTTGCTGCAAAATCTCTTCGACGAAATGTATCCGCAGTACGGAGGGCAATTCTGTCGAGTGATCGACAACTACGACCCTCGTGCCGAAGAACTCATTGATGACTTCAAAGGCTTGGGCCACAACCCCGACCTAACCATCGCCATCTCGGTGGACATGCTCGACACCGGCATCGACGTGCCGGAAATCGTCAACCTTGTGTTCGCCAAGCCGGTGTACTCCTACGTCAAGTTCTGGCAGATGATCGGGCGAGGAACCCGCCTGTGCGAGAACTTGTTTGGCCCCGACAAGCACAAAACGCACTTCTTGATCTTCGACCACTGGAAGAACTTCGAGTATTTCGACCAGAAGTATCAGCCTGCCGAGCCGAAGCAGGCCAAGTCGCTAACGCAGATTGTTTTCGAGAACCGCATCAAGCTCGCTGAAACTGCTCTACATCAGGCGAACCCTGAAGCGTTCGAGATGGCGATTGACTTGATTGCCAAGGACATCGCCGACCTGCCCAGCAACACCATCGCCATCAAAGAGAAATGGAAGCAGATCAAGGCGGTCAGCAACCCGGATCGGCTTCGCCAGTTCGAGGCGGCGACCAAGGATATGCTCCTGCACGAGATCGCACCGCTCATGCAGTGGCGAAATATCGGCGGCAATGAAGCGGCCCACAAGTTCGATCTGCTCGTCTGCCGTCTCCAGACCGAACACCTGAAGAAATCGAGCAGCTTCGATGACTTGAAGATCGACCTTCAGGGGCAACTCGATGAACTGCGCATGAATCTCTCGCAAGTGAAGGCCGTCGCTCCGCTCGTCGTGGAGACTCGTACTGACGCATTCTGGACCGGCGTTTCGGTCGAAAAACTTGAAGACATGCGGGGCAAGCTCCGTGGCGTGATGCAGTATCGGCAAAGCGGTGGCGGCTCACTGCCTCCCAAAGTGATCGACATCAAGGAAGACCCCACGCTCATCGAGCGCAAGAAGCACGCTGTCAAACTCGAAGGCTTGCAACTCGCCGCCTATCGCAATCGTGTGGAGAAGGTTCTGCGGGAGTTGTTCGAGACAAACGAAACTCTGAAACGAATCAAGGTCGGCGAGCCAGTGACCGATGCCGACCTTGAGGCGCTGACTTCACTGGTGTTGACCCAAGACCCGATGCTCA
>CBIHQO010000571.1:0-4906 GCA_966211735.1 uncultured Schlesneria sp. | reverse complement strand
GCGTAATCTGCGGACAATCAGCGGATCAATTTCTGACCAGGCAAACTGCCAAGCCCGCGATTTGTCGCGAGCTGACAGACTCATCGGGACGAGAACCCACTCAGCTTAAACGTTGTCGAGTCATTACAACAGGCTGGCCAGCAACTCGCAGCACTGCTTCGCGACATTGCGAAACCGCGACAGCGTAGTCGGCAGCCCATCCAGTCTTCGACCAGACCTGTACGTCATAGTAGCCATCGAAGCCTGCTGTTTGGAAGCCTCGAATGATTTCTGGCAGCGGAATGATCCCATCTCCCGGAATGCAACGCTCAGCGGACGACTGCGGCGCGCGCTGGGCGTCGCTGATTTGAACGACTCCGGTCATCGCCGCGAACTCTGGAATTCGCTCGATCAGGTTTGGTTCTTGCCAGGACTGGTAGGCATCGAACGCCAGGCCGAGGGCCGGATGGTTTCTGTCGTTCAAGACCTCCAGTGTTTCGTCCAGCGTGTTCAGAAAGGTCCACGACTTGGAGAAATACTGATGCATGGGGAGCACGCACAATCGCACTCCACGTGATCCCGCGAAATCGGCCAGCTCGTCCAAGGCATCACCCAGGATGCGACGGCTATGGCGAACCGTATGCCCGTTGCGGGGACCGCTAACCACGATCAGGTTTTCGGCACCCAGCAGTTCCGCATCCTTGATGGCATCGCGAGCATCAGCGATGGCGTCATCAAAGCTTAAGCCGTTTGTACCGGTGAAGCCGCCCACGAATGACAGCGATGACACCGCCAGCCCAGCGTCTCGAATGAGATCCGCGGCAAGCTCTTCACCAATCTCGGCAATCTTGGGACGCCACAATCCAATCGCATCGTAGTTGGATTTTTTCAGTTCCAGAACTTCTTCAACCAACGACCATCGCAATGTGGTGAGATGGTTGAAAGAGGTTCGGATGTTCACTGCGGAGGCCACAATGGGCTGACCGCTCTGCACTGCACTCGCTTGTGCGGGACGTTGGGATATACGACCCACACTTTGCGGCAGAGAAGGTTTATTCACTCTTGCGTTACCTCAAATGCGACATGCTCGGAAGGGAGCGGCAAATCGAATCAACTGGACACGCAGACGGGTTCGACCTGAAGGGGGCAGATTGTGCGCGAGTCAATCACAATTGCCAAGAGCAGAGACGATGTTTCGTTCATTCTGTTCTTCAATTTAATTTTTTGACAGTCGTCTCATCGTGTTGAATGCACGACCAACAGGCCTTCCGCCGCGTCATCAGTGAAGTGAGCAGAGATGCTCGGCAACCATTTGCTTGCTGAGCAATCCCTCTCATGTGAACGCGGCAGACAATTCATGCCACGCTTGGCACATCAATCACGTCAGCCACGCGCCGTGATCTGCACCGAAGGATCATCGGCGATGTTGACCCAGACATGCACATGCGGCATGCCTCGATAGTGCCAGACGAACGCGGGACCTTCCAGTCGCCAGTTGTCCCATTCACCATCGTCTCCCAGGTCCGCGTTGCCTGCAGCGTCGGTCTTATAGAACGCCAGGCGACACTTATCGAGGCCGCCTTGAGCGGCCAGGCACTTGCGAACTTCATCCTGATCGGCCGTTCGATAGGGCTCAATCAGCGTTGCCAGAACTTTCTGCATGTGTCCCTTCTGGTCGGAAGAGAGATCACTGACCAGGATTCCCGCAGGCTTCCCATCGGGGCCGCCGAAGTGGACCTTGGCCTCCGCCGGAGCCCTCTCCAACAAGGCTTGCACACGCTGCTTGCCGTCGAGCATCTTGAAGAGCGCGTTGGCCGATTGAGCCTGATGCCAATAAACATTGCCAGGATGGCGAGGTTCTTCATTGAAGCCCGACGCGGCATGGCCGTAGAAGATCGGTCCGCCAAACGCCGTGTGATCGACACTGTTGCCGTCGCAGCGAATGGTCAAGTGACGGCCGGTCATCACGAATTCAAACTTGTCGGTTCCAGGTGTTCCAAAAATCGCGATGGACTGTTCTTTGCCGTATCCGCCCGCATCATCCTTCAACTGCTTCTTGATGCGGTCATGCCAGTCTGGGTTGTACAACCCCCAGAACAAGGCTTCGATGATGTCTTGCTGGTCCTTGTTGAAAAAGCCCCCCGCAACTTTCTGGTCGGTGATGTTCCAGTTGTTCGAGACGTGCATGCGCAACAGGCCGCGATCGTCTTTGTAGTCCCAGTCAAAGCAAATCTCTTCTTTTTGCTTGTCAGTCAATGAATCATGCAGCTTCTTCACCAGGGTTTCCGAAGGGGCCTTGGCTGGTTCTTCTGCGCGAACCACTGCAGGTACGACAGCGACCGCAGCCGCGATGGTACCGGCAGCTTGAACGAAGCGACGACGTGACAACACTTCGCCATCGGTTGATTCACAATCACGACAATGGTCCATGACGGACTCCTTGGAACAATCAAACAGACGAACACCAACCAGATCAGTATGCCGACGACCTCATGAAATGCAAATATCGCTGCGCCCGATGTCAAACATTGATCAAGAGCACCACTTGACACGAAGCCGCTTAGTCCTTCCATCTTCGCTGAATCGCGCGGGCATCGCCCCGCACGTTCTTCGAATGCGAGGCCATCGTCGATGTGTCGTGTCAACGAAAAAACGGATGCCTGGCGGCATCCGTTTCGGTTGCGGGTCGCATCGATCCGCATCAACTATTTTGGCATCGGCAGCACGATGAGTGCGTTCTCGGCAAAGGTCGCCTGGCCGACTTTACCGTTGATCCGGTATTGAACCTTCAACTGCTTCACTGTGTTCGGAGCAGGGTCCCCACCGAAGGCTTCGTTGTAGCCCGCCTGTGGCAGAGAAACCAACTGGAAATCACTCGCCTGCTTTTGCAGGGTCTCCGTAACATCCTTCTGTGTTGGTCCCGCTCCATATTCCGCCTTCACGATCTCCAGCTTCACCTTGCCCAAGCCCCCCTTCGTGAGCAACTCGGCGACTTCATCGCCCTTCGCGTTCAGCTTTTGAGCGATGGCCATCGCGGCTTGAGTCCCATCGTCTTTCAATTCGGGGGTATCTTGAATCATCTTGAGCGCCATCTTCAACGTATCAATGCTTGGATAGCGCTTGAGAATGTCGAACAACAGTTTTTGCTCACCCGCATTGCGACAGGCTTGCAAGGCCTGCTCGCACATGGCCAGTCGCTCGGGCTCTGGCATCACGAATTGACGAGCGATGCGGATGTAACCGCGGATCGCCCGTGCCTTGTACTTTTCATCAGGAGCCGTCTTCGTCAAATCCAGCAGGACAGGGGCGGCATCGATGGTCATCCATTCCCCCAGCAGTTTGCTGGCGGCGTCTTGCAACTCCGGTTCGCGGCTCTTCGCACTCGCGCCAATCGTTTGCAGAGCCTTCGTTCCACCGACCGCTCCTAAGATCTGCAGCAATGCCGTCTGCGAAGCAGTCTCTGATTTGGCCAGCGCCTTCGACAGGTCTTCTGCACAGACTTCGCGGTCCGGCATCCGAATACACGCCGCCATCAATGCCTGTTTGGCAACGGCTTCGTCTTCCGCATGCTTCGGCGACACGAATTGAGTGATCAAGATCGACAAGTTCTTCGGTGGCACGGTCGCCCCCAAAGAAGTTAGAGCGGCGCTGCGAACATTCTTGTCGGAATTGTCCAACGCCTTCTGCAGCTCAGGAATGGCACTGATCCGACGTTTGCCAACCAGTTCGATCAGCAGTGGATACGATTTGCCCTCGGCTTTGGCGAGTCGTGAAACAATCTCTTTGTCGACGCTGGCGCCTGGCAGATCGCTTAACGCTTCCTTGGCCGCTTGGGCGAGCTCAGCGTCCGATTCAACTCCCGCTTGCAGCAGAGGGGCCAGGCACGTGTCGTTGCCGACTCGTCCCAAAGCTCCAATAGCGGCCAGTCGCACTGGCTTCGGACCTTGTCCAGCGGCTTTGATCACGGCGGGTAGAACCACCGTCTCTTTACGATCGGCCATCGCATGGATCACCAATGCGGCACGTTCAGGGGCCGCCTTTGCGATTTCGGCGGCCAGGGCCTTGTCGATCTGGCTGCCAGGAAATTCGCGAGCAGTACTCAAGCCAATCTGGAATAGAGCCAGTTCCTTCGAATTCAACTGTTCGATCAGCAACGCGATCCCGGCATCGGTCTTTCGAGCGAGGATCGCCCCTCGGGTCGCTTCGAGAATACGCTGACGAGGAACATCAGCTTTGCGAACGTCGTCATACAGTGCCACCGCTGCATCGTGATCGTCTGCCAGAAAGAATCGTTCGGCACACAAGACCGCTCCTTCTGCAACTGCGGAACGAGTCGCCGCAGAAGACGTCGCCAGTAGCGGACGCAGCGCTTTGGCGGCGGCGGGATTGCCAATCCGTCCCAGGGCGACAGCCGCAGCAGAAGCGACCTCCGCATCGGGATCCTGTAGTCGTGTGACCAACAGATCGACCGCTTCGGCGTCACGACCGACGCCGATCGAGTTGATCGTTCCGACCAGCAGGCGACCAGTCAGTGAGTTTGTCGCATGCCGCAAAGCGGCCTTCGCTTCTGGGCCGGGAATGGCTTCTAAAGCAATTCGCGCCCACGACGAGAGCTGTTCGTTTTCCAGCAATCGTGCCAATTGAGGAACCGCAGCCGCGGAGCCATGAATCGCCAGCAGCTTGCAGGTAATCGCCTTTTCCGCACCGGGAGAATCCGATTCAAGAACGGCGAGCAGTTCCCGCTCTTTATCGGGCGAGGCATTTCGATCATCGGCGTATGCAGTGGTCGAGACCGTCAGCAACATCGTCAGCAGACAGACGGACCCGAATCGAATTCGAGAAAGGAGCATGGTTGTTGGTCCGGAAGGGAGTTGGGAGGGCGAGGCTCCTGCCGAGCCGCGCATGTTATTGTGAGTCCATCGACAGG
>CBIHQO010000570.1:0-4909 GCA_966211735.1 uncultured Schlesneria sp. | reverse complement strand
TGTATCAGCTGGCATACAGCCGCGATCCGTCTGCAGGAGAAGTCAGTCGAGCCGCTGGTTACCTCGATCGTATCCGTAATGCCATGACTCAGGCTGGTATCACCGAATCGGATCTCGATCTGCGGTCATGGACCAGTCTTAGCCGGGCGGTGCTGTCAGCGAACGAATTCATTTACGTCGAATAAGGACTGACAGCATGCGTTGCAATACATTCACACCGGTTTCAAACCGTCGCGACTTCTTGAAGGTAAGCGCCGCCGGTTTTGGCAGCCTGGCCCTGGCCGGATTGGCCGCTGAGGAAGTTCGGGCCGATGCCAAGGCAAACCCGCTGGGTGAAAAGCCGCCGCATTTCCAGCCGAAGGCTCGTCGAGTCATCTTTCTGTTTATGCACGGCGGTCCCTCGCAGGTGGATACATTTGACTACAAGCCGCTGCTCGAACGAGATCACGGCAAACCGTTGCCCTTCGCAAAACCGCGCGTCTTCTCTGCACCGACCGGCAACCTGCTGAAGTCACCGTTCAAGTTCCAGCAGTATGGCCAAAGCGGGACGTGGGTCAGCGAGATCTTTCCGCACATCGCCGGGCGCGTCGATGACCTGTGCATGATTAACGGCATGCACGGTTCCAACTCGCGGCATGGTGGAGCACTGCTGGAACTGCACACCGGCAGCGATACCTTTGTCCGACCGAGTCTTGGTTCGTGGATCACTTATGGATTGGGAACCGAGAATCAGGATTTGCCGGGTTTCATCACGATGTGCCCAACGCTATCGCACGGCGGCGTGAACGCGTTTAGCTCCAGCTTCTTGCCTGCTGTCTACTCAGGAACGCCCCTCGGAAATGCCAGCATTCCTTCGGAGCAGGCACAGATTCCGTTCATTGCCAATGCGGAGCAGCAATCGCGGCGAGTGCAGCGGCTGGAACTTGATCTGCTACGCGAAATGAACGCCGAACAACTCGGAACAACGGGCCCCGACAGCACGCTGGAAAGTCGGATTGAATCGTTCGAGCTGGCCTTTCGCATGCAATCGGCGGCTCCCGACCTGCAAGACATCAGCAGCGAGACGGAAGCGACTCAAAAGCTGTACGGGCTCGATCAACCCGCCACCAAGAACTTTGGACGGCAGTGCCTGATGGCTCGCCGGTTCATCGAACGCGGAGTCCGCTTTGTCCAATGCACGCACAGTTATAAGTGGGATCAGCATGGCAACCTGAAAGCCGATCACGCCAAGAACGCGATGGAAGTCGACCAGCCGATCGCCGCGCTACTCATGGATCTAAAATCGCGCGGCCTGCTGGAAGATACCTTGATCCTGTGGGGCGGCGAATTTGGGCGGACCCCCGTTGCGCAGGGTGACGACGGACGCGATCACAATCCACAGGGCTACACCATGTGGCTGGCCGGAGCGGGCGTCAAACCGGGGATTCAATACGGTAAGACTGACGACTACGGTTACTACGCGGTTGAGGACAAAGTCCATCTGCACGACCTGCACGCGACGATGCTGCACCTGCTGGGACTCGATCACCTGAAGCTGACGTACAAGTACGCGGGCCGCGACTTCCGGTTGACCGATGTCCATGGCGAGATCGTGCATGATATTCTCGCTTAGCGGCATTTTTTCGAAGTGCCTAAGTTAAGCCGCCGGGCTGTCTATGCTACAACATCGACCTGATTGATCGACGTGCGGACCTGCGCGGTCTCGAGACAAAGATGAAAAGGATTCGCTGATGCGCATGCGGAATTGTGTGGCCGGGATGGCGATGGTGTGCGGGTTGCTCGCGACCGTGTTCGCGACTGCTGCGGAGCGAAGTGAATCACGCCTGGATGCGGTGAAGCTGCCTGCCACCGACTGGCCTTGGTGGCGTGGCCCCAATCGCAACGGCATCGCCAATGCCGATCAGGATCCGCCGCTCAAGTGGAGCGAGACCGAAAACGTAATCTGGAAGAGCCCCGTCCCTGGACGAGGGCACGGTTCTCCAACGGTTGTTGGCGATCAAGTGTTCCTGGCCGCCGCCGAAGATAATCGCGAAGTTCAATCGGTCCTGTGTTTCGACCGCAACACGGGCAAACGCCAGTGGCAGACGGACGTTCACAAGGGAGCCTTCGCCACTGGGGGCAACGGCAAAAGCTCGCACGCTTCGTCGACAATCGCCTGTGATGGCCAAAAGATCTACGTCAACTTCCTGCACGCCGGGGCGATCTACACCACGGCGCTGGACCGAGATGGCAAACAAGTCTGGCAAACGAAGGTCGCCGACTATGTGCTGCATCAGGGCTTCGGTTCATCGCCAGCGATCTACGGATCGTTGCTGCTGGTCTCAGCCGATAACAAAGGGGGAGCGGGTGCTGTCGCGGCGTTGGATCGCGAAACGGGCAAGATCGTCTGGAAGGAACCTCGACCCAAGTTTCCGAACTATACCTCACCGATTGTTCTGAACATCGACGGCCGCGACCAGTTGCTGTTTACGGGTTGCGAACTGGTCACCAGCTTTGATCCGCTGACCGGCAAGAAGTTCTGGGAGTTCGAAGGGTCAACGACCGAATGCGTCACCTCGACCGTGACCGACGGCAAGTTGATCTTCACCAGTGGCGGCTATCCCACGAATCACATCTCGGCCATAGCCGCAGATGGATCGGGCAAAGTCGTCTGGAAGAACAACACACGCGTCTACGTTCCGTCCATGCTGGTTCGCGACGGATACCTGTACACCGTGCTGGATGCGGGTGTCGCCATGTGTTGGAAGAGCGACACAGGCGAGGAAATGTGGAAGGGCCGAATCCAGGGAACCTTCAGTGCCTCGCCGGTCCTGGTCGGCGACAAGATTTTCGCGACGAGCGAAGCTGGCAAGACGTACATCTTCAAAGCCTCGCCGAAGGAATTCGAGTTGCTCGAGACGAACCAGTTGGGTTCCGATGTTTACGCCACGCCAACGATTGTCGACAGTCGCATCTACATGCGCGTGGCTGCTCAGAATGAGGGGAAACGCGAAGAGTCGTTGTACTGCATTGGTAAGAAATAAGATGAGTGATGGCGGTGCGGATGGCTTCGATGTGGCCTCGTGTCCTGGGAGGTGGAGGCGACTAGGGTGGCGACTCATCGCGTGTTTTAGTCCGGAGGGACTAAGACGAAGAGCGGTAAGTGTGGGTATCGCGCACGGTTATCTAAAGCAGCGCGTCCCGAAAACTGGTCACCCGGATCGATTCGCGGCTGGCGAATGGTTCACCGTACTTGGTGCCAATGCTCCAGCCCCAGTAGCGGGCTCGATCTTTGATGTCGTCGATGGCGGTGGGATAGTCCTGCGACTTGCCCGTGATGAACTGGCTTTCGTAGCAGCGGATCGATTGCATCTTTTGCTCAATCGTCTCGCTGATGTCGAAGACAAACGCGGGCTGCGGATGGATTCGCAGATGAATGCTGAAGTAGTACAGGATACGCGGAGGATGATACGGTTCACCCGCCATGTCGCTGCGAGATAGCTTCGCCCAGAAGCGGGCGGCTTCGATCATGCTGGTCGCGGCAACGTGATCGGGATGGCTGTCTTCCCAATACGGAGCCAGGATTAACTTCGGGCGGGTCAGTCGGAAGACGGTGGCCAGGGCTCGTCGAGCTTCCAGCGTATGCTCCAACGACCGGTTCGGCAGGCCGAGGTTGTGACGCCAATCGAGTCCCAGCACCTTGGTCGCGGCGGCTGTTTCCGCGACGCGAATTTCAGGCGATCCGTGCGGCGTCGGCTCGCCCGAGGTCAATTCGAGGACTCCGACTCGCAGATTCTGCCGTAAGCAACAAGCCAGCGTTCCCCCCACACCGATTTCAGCATCGTCTGGATGAGGAGCAACTGCAAGAACATCAAGAGGTAACGACAAAGGAGGCACGGCAGCTCACTTGAACGAGATCACAGGGGCCCTCTCGACAGCCCCAGTGTGATGTGAGATAAGCCGCCCCAAGGGTGATCGACGCCGTCGCGAAATGCAAGGCGATCGCCGACACCTGAACTGGGAAGGATCGACATGCCGCGCTATCTGACCGTGTCCCTCTGTTTGCTCGCTCTGTCGTGTGGAGCGATGGGTTGTGCTTCGTCTGGCCTGTTCGGACGAAAGGCGGTCGCCAGCGATCAGTGGGAGCCAGAAGTCGAAGCTTCGAATGCGGCGGACTGGCGTTCATCGCCTTCGAATCTTCGTCAGGGAAAGGCCAGAAAAAGCAGCGAAGATCCACTCGACAAATTCATCTGGTCTGAAGAAGCCCGTGACATCAACCGCAGTGTCGGTGGCTCGCTGTAAATTGACTTTCGTTTGACTGCGTGGGCACAGCCCCGCGCGTCGCGGTGTGCTATCCACTGAAGTCCTGAAGATATGGGACTGATGCGACGTATAGGACTGATAGACCGTGGTGTGAAGTCTTTCTTCTCACCCAGGCGTGGTGCGGATGTTGTTGATGCTGGCGTCCGCATCGCCGCAACGGTAGCTTTGCCGCACCATGCAAAGCGATCTGTACCATCTCGCTGTCCTGTTTGGCTGTCTCGCTCTGCTGATGACACTGGTCGTGCGCGGCAAAAGTATCTTTGTCGTGGCTCCGCTCTGTGCCGTGCTGGCGCTCACGCTGAGTGGAACGGACCCGGTGGCCGGGATGAACGGGCCGTATATGGCCGGGTTCGCCGACTACGTGCAGCGGTTCTATCTGATCTTCGCACTCGGTGCGGTCTTCGGGAAAGTGATGGACGAGTCGGGGGCGGCAATCTCGGTGGCCAATACCGTGGGGCGCTGGCTGGGGACGCAACGAGCCTGTTTGTCGGTCGTGCTGGCGTGCGCCTGCCTGACATACGGCGGAGTCTCGTTGTTCGTGGTGGGTTTCTCGGTCTATCCGCTTGCCGTGCAACTGTTTCGTTCCGCGAACCTGCCGCGTCAGTTC
>CBIHQO010000569.1:0-4914 GCA_966211735.1 uncultured Schlesneria sp. | reverse complement strand
AAGGCAAGATGGTAGTCGTGTGACATTGGCCATCGACCCGGTGCGGAAATCCGTAGCCGCGTTTCCCAATGACATTTCGCCGCCGCCGCCTCAGGCTCGACTCACCACGCTCTCAATTCCACTCCCTCGCCGCAGGCGCCGGAAAAATCTCAGCAATTCACCAGCCCCACGAAATCGGCCAGTCAAGATAGGGCCCGCAGAAAGTCTGAACGGCATTCGAATTGTAAAGGCGTCGGCGGGCTCACGAATTCCAGAACAGCCTCTTTCCACCGTGTGACGCCCTGGGCACAATAGCAGGCATGAACTTTGCAACGGAGGGCATCAGCTTCGCAAGCCGCTCCAGCACGTTTGCTCGCAGCGGGGGATCCACAACACCGGTCGACATGAAGGGGATGTGATGATGTTTCTCGAAACTGCTACTCGAGCCCTGCCTGAATCCATTGAGAGTCTCGATCTGAGCGACCTCGGCCAGAAGATTCTCGATGATGACGCCTTCGAGGCTCAGCGGCGTAATGGCGAACAGTTGTGGGATGAAGCACGCGTCGCCCGCGCACTGCAGGAATACAAGCAGTTCCTGGCCCTGATGCAATGGTACCCCGATGTGGCCCTCACCCCTTCAGAAGACATTGATGATGTCTGGCACACCCACGTTCTGAACACCGCCCGCTACCAGGCCGACTGCGAAGCGATCTTCGGCTGCTTCCAGCATCATTCCCCGACGACCGGGACCTCGGAAGAAGTGCAGGACCAGCACCTGAACGATCGCGACGAGACCCAGCAACTCTTCGAAGAGGCCTTCGGGGAAGTTCCCCAGTCCTATGCCATCACCGTCGAACGTCGTTGCGGCCGGACTGTTGATCGCCGATGCGGCAGAATGGTCGCTGATCGCCGATGTGGTAGGAAGACTGCCAATCGCCGCTGCGGAAGAACCGCCGAACGTCGCTGTGGCCGAGTCGTCGAACGCAGATGCGGCCGGATCTAAAGTCACAGGCCGGATCATCACTACCATGTGAACCGGTTCAAATCACGAATCCGGATTGCGAATTTTCCGCACTCCGGATTTCTTCGTTCCTGCGGCGGAATCCGGACAGAGCAGGGTGGCCACGGTCACTCGATGTCAATTCCTCGACGCGCGCCAGAAAACTCTTCCGTGTCGTTCGTGTTGATCTCCACTGAAGGAGCCACGAAGTCGGCCGGCGCGGCAGCAATCGTCTCGATCTGGGCGATGCGTCGAATGGACACCCAGTGGCAAGGCATCCGGCGCCTAATCACTTCCTGATCACCTGGATTCCGATGCACGCAGACACTGTTGATCAGGACGATTCCGTCGGGACTCGCCTGGAGGACAGTTCCAGCAATCTGGTCCAGACTGTTACGGCTCACGATCTCGACTTGCGAACCCGGTTGCAAAGCCGCGACTTGAGCTGGATCAATCTGTGAAGCACTGTTGATGACTTCAGTCGATTTGGTGCGTGGTTCATCATCGCCAAACGGGGGAACGGCCGCGCAGCCACACAGAGTGACACCAGTCAACAGTGACAGAAGTTTCCACCTCATTACTGCATCGCTCCGCGATGATCTTTGAACGCCGTTAACGAACGCGAACGTTATCGCGCACTCAGAGATCACCTCAATCGCAGAACATCGAAACGGAACCAGTTGCTCTTCGAGCCGACTCGGTTCGCATTCGAAGTCGGCTAGATCTGCCGATGGATCTCGATGGTCAGTTGGCGATCGGTCAAGTCCGTCTGTGGAATTCGAATCAGCAGACGGCGGAACCACTGCCTCCCCCAAGCCCAGTCTGTTACACTGGTACCCCATCGAAACCACTCGCCCGATTCTCATGCTGCAGGACTATGATGTCTGATCCGGAAGTCGAACCAAAGGGCGAAGCGTCGTTTGAAGATCAACTCAAATACGCTTTAAAGGCCTTCCGAAAACGCCTGAAACTGACTCGCCTCGACCACGAATCGAAGCTCGGCTACGGCCCGATGACCAACGGCAGCAACTCCCGCAACTCGGGAATCGTCGGCATCACCCCCCCGAACCAGTTCCCCCAGGCCATCTGGGACGAATTGACGCGCCTGGGCAAACTCAAGCACGTCGGACAGGGACTGTACGAGTTGACATCTGGCACCTAAGACCAGTGTTCGACATCGAACTGACCTTTTCTATCACTGGCCTCGTTCTGTCAGCCCGGAAGAACGTGAAACACGACGACAGCGGCCGATCCGCGTTCGCACTGGTTGTGCGATGCCGCCAACCAGCCGCACAACTGTCTGATTTTGGATGTGCCTAAATGTCCTCCCGCCGGAAAGATCCAGGAGCCACCCAGGCCGATGGTTCCTGGACCATTCACGATCCTCCAGCAACGGTCTCTCGGAGTTGGCAGACGCGTTCCTCGCGCACGATTCGAGAGCGATGTCCCTTCTTCACGGTGTCAAATCGAAATCTGCCGTATTTGGACCAGTCTTGACGGTATATTCCAACTTGCTGGTGATGGCAGACAAATACATCGCCGGGAATGGCGGTTTCGCAGCTTCTTTCACCGTGGACGTACCGCTGGGGCCCATCACTTTCGAGGCCATCATGGAGGGATCCTGGGGTTGCGATGATTTCAAGGGTTCGACAGTCGATGGCGGCGATAGCTGCACTCGGTACGCGACCGCCGGGATATCGAACGAGCCATCACACGTCAGCGTGTACTTCCCGTCAGACTTAATCGTGCCCGTCGCGACGTAACCCCCTTCGACTGACTGGAACATGACCAGGCAGCCTTCCTTGAGTGGTGCCCCACCAATCATCATTCGTCCCGAAACCGTTCCTTTCGGGCCCTTGTGGCTTCCGCTATTACCTCCACCACATCCGCTTGCGAAGACCAGAAAAATAAGCGTCCAGAGTTGTGCGCGCATCAATTGGGTTGTTGGTGCCATCGGTGGTTCTTGTCCTGCAAAATAGTGACGAGATGACTGCCAGGAACAGGTACTTCTGGCAATTCAATGAATTCGGCGTGGGCGTCACCTGAAGTGACGCCCACGAGCGAAAGAAAGAATGTCTGGCGGCGTCTTAGAAGTCGCCGACCGGCCGGCCGTCGTCGCGAACGCTCAATACGGTCAGCGTCCCCATATCAATGTTGTTACTGATAAAGCGAACGGCCCCGTCAGTCATCAGGCCATGAACACCGCCGGTGTGTGCCGAAGTCAGTGGGCAATTGCTGCCCGACGCATCGTCCCACGCCGACCACACCAACCCATTCGATCCCAGCACTTGCGAGTTCGGGGCATAGCGAACAGTGACAGTACAAGTTGACGGAGCCCAATCTCGCCAGCCTGACAAACCACCCATCGCCCAACTCCAATTGCGTGCGGGACGGCGATCGTCTCGTTGGCCGGTGGAATTGAAGACGTAATGGCTGATTTCACCTTCGATCAGCGTGTTTGAGGTCCCGTCTGTACATGCCGAGATGTTCTTGCCACTCCAGGTGATCATGCCGCGGTCCGAGGTGTAACCCCAATTACCTGTCTGGTCGCTGAGGCCCGTCGAGTCAGTGAACGAACCGAAAGGAACCGCCCCCTGGAGTCCGAAGTAGTGCGCTGTCGGGAACTGATTGGGGCTTTTGTCAGGCAGATTGGACGATGGACACCGCAGCATCGGCAGACTGGCACCTCGGGAAATCGTCAAATTCCCGTCCCAACCTTCGTTCGCGGCCAGGAAGTTCCATTGATTGTACAGCGGGGCCTGATCGAAATACGGAAGCAACGAGACCCATTGTGAATGCCCCCAACGTTCGTTGTTCGACGCATCCACGCTCTGATTTCCAAATGATCGTGGAAATCGCAAATAGGTATCGTGGTAGTTATGCAGTGCTAACCCTAGCTGCTTAAGGTTGTTCTTACATTGCGTGCGTCGCGCGGCCTCACGCGCTTGCTGCACCGCTGGAAGCAACAGAGCAATCAACACGGCGATGATCGCTATCACGACTAACAATTCAATCAATGTAAAACCGATTCGACGAGAACGCGAACGAATCATCATGAGCCCCCTGAAATAGTAGAAAAGACAGAAATGAACAGAATGCATCCACCAACTGGTCAGACCAATCAAAAAGCAGAGATAAATCGCGATGCCATCAACGACACCGCGCAGGATTAAGAATCCGTAACTCAATTGGTATGTTTACGATACGTACTGAACGTCAAACGGAGCGTTTGCAATCGACGGGGGAAAGGCGGGGCTCAACATGAGTTTTTGATTAAGAAATGTGTTGATTCGGCAATTGATCATACAAGCCGAAAGGCATTCGTCAACAATTTCTGGCAAGACATTAGCACTTTTTTGGCAAGACCGTGCTCATCACCTGCTGCGGATATCCCAAGATCTCTGAGCAGCAACCCCATCGGAGATAGTCGACAGCTTCACAGCCACCCCCCACCCCGGCGGCACCACGCCGGACGCAGCACATAAGTATTACAATTACTTATTCTCCTGTTTTTCAGCATTTCTTTGTATCTAGATTAGATCTTTACGCATAACACAATATTAATGCTTCATATTAACTACCACATATTTCATTCAGTGTGATGCCAATTGGCTATTGGCGAGGTCCACGTCCGAAGGACGCATCACTTCAACCGACGAGCAGATGGCATACTCAAACCCAGACGCGAATTGGGATGTATTCCGCCTTGTCTACTCATCACTCTCTCAAATCGACTCTCTCGCCGCAGGCATCGGGTGCCACGATCTTGGAGTCCTCGACAAGGTTGTGCTGCCTTTGATTTCCAATTCACTCCTCCTGCAGGCTGACGCCGACCCGCTCAGAAAGGCATAAAGACTGGTGCGTTCCGAGGACTCCACGACCCCCTCCACCGGACGTGATGGCCTCTGAATGCCGTTGAACTTTGTCAGCACATC
>CBIHQO010000568.1:0-4916 GCA_966211735.1 uncultured Schlesneria sp. | reverse complement strand
CGGCCATCGCCACTGTCAGCACGTTGTCTTTCTTCGACAACGGCATGATCTTGTACAACTCGGCCATCGTCTGCGGAACGTCCTCCAGCACCTTGGGCATGATGGTGGTTTCGTTCAGGTTGACGACGGGCAATCCCCATTGCTCGGCCACTGCCTCGGTCACCTGCTCCTGCGTCACCATCCCCATGCGGACAGCGACCTGGCCGATGATCTCGCCGCCGCTCTGCTTCTGTTCTTCCAGAATATCCCAGAGCTGATCTTCGGTGAGGTAACCGAGATCTACCAGGATCTGTCCGAGTCGACGCTGTGCCATGGGAGCGTGGTTTCTACAGGGGGCTATTCGATGCTGGGATACCGTATTTCATGGGACTTAGGGGACCGATGGGACTGATACGACGGGTTGCGTCGTCTTCGCCTCAGGGGTCACATCGGTCCCATTCTTATTTCACTCTTCTTCGCCTTCGTCCTCTTCTTCTTCCTCTTCGTCCAGCAGACCCTTCTTGGCTCGCGCGATACGAGCCTTCAGTTCGCCGGGTTGATTTGACTTGGTGACAACATCGTCCTCTTCACAGAGCTGGTTCTTCCAGAGATTGAAGAGGGCATCGTCGAGCAACTGCATGCCGAACTTGCGTCCGGTTTGGATGGCCGAGTTAATTCGGAAGGTCTTCGCTTCACGAATCAGGTTGGCGATAGCGGGGGTAACGACCAGCATCTCGTAGGCGGCGACCACACCCTTGGGCTTACGTGGCAGCAGGGCCTGCGACAGGATGCCGATGATCGCCACCGACAACTGAGTACGAATCTGTTCCTGTTGACTGGTGGGGAACACGTCGATGATTCGGTCGACTGTACCCTGAGCACCTGTCGTATGCAGCGTTCCGAACACCACGTGGCCGGTTTCAGCGGCGGTGATGGCTGCGGAAATCGTGGCCAAGTCGCGCATTTCACCGACCAGGATTACGTCCGGGTCCATTCGCAGCGCGCGACGCAAGGCTTCGGGGAAGTCAGGGACGTCGACGCCAATCTCACGCTGATTGATCGTCGATTTCTTATGCTGATGGTAATACTCGATCGGGTCTTCCAACGTGATGATGTGATGGTCGACCGTATCGTTCAGGTAGTTGATCATACTGGCGAGACTGGTGGTCTTACCGCTACCAGTCGGGCCGGTGACGAGGAACAGTCCTCGAGGGCGATGCAGCAGGTCAGCGATGACCGACGGCAAACCGAGTTGTTGGAACGTCAGGAACTCGTTGGGAATTCGTCGCAGCACCATACCGATGTGACCGCGCTGTTTGAACACAGCCACGCGGAAGCGAGCTTTGTCGCCGAAGGCAAACCCGAAGTCCGTTCCACCGACTTCTTGAAGTTCCTGCTGATTTCGCTCGGGTGTAATACTCTTCATCAACCCGACCGTGTCATCGGGTGTCAGCGTTTTGGTTTCGAGGCGGACCATGCGACCGCCGACGCGGACCACAGGGGGCTGGCCAGTCGTAATATGCAAATCGCTCACTTTTTCGCGAACGACTGTCTCGAGCATCTTGTCAATCTGCAGTGCTGCGGCCATTACTCACCGTACGGTTCGATTTGGAAGCGAGAAACAGGTTGTCGGAAACAGCACCCGAATGGTCGAAATGGCCCGCTGTCTGATTGGCACCGGGATTATTCCGCGATTCGGCATGCGACTCAAATTGTGGTCACAATGATTCAGGAATCTGAATTGTCAATGAATTTGATTGCGTTGATGTGATAGGGTCTGTGTCTTAGCCGGTGCCACAGGAGGTCGGCTCATCTAAGACAGTGCGTCTATTTTGTTTCACTCGATCTGACCGGCTGGCGACCGTGGCACATTAAGACGATGGCCCTCCAACTTTTTCGTCACTGCGAGGCGCTCGAGCTTCCTTCCACAAGCATCGCACTTCGCATATCCGATATCCCGTGGTGATAGGGCACATTCGAACTGACGGCTGATCCTAGAATTCAGTGGCCCCCTTTATCCAGTTTGTAAACTTCCATTAGCGTGGTTTTTCCCGCAAGTGCTTTCACTAAAGCATCTTCCACGAGCGTCTTCATTCCAAACAGTCGGGCTTGGCGGCGGATCGCCTGAGCGGGTTCGCTCTTAAATGTCATCTCGCGCAGGGCTGAGTTCATACTCATCAGTTCGAAGGTCGCGATACGGCCGCGATAACCAGTATGTTGGCAATGATTGCACCCCTTCCCTCGCATGAACTTGGCGTTCGCCATCTGCTCCGCCGAGATTTCGAAGTGCTGAGTTTCGCTCGAATCGGGGTCGTATTCCTCCTTGCATTTTGAACAAGGAACGCGAACCAAACGCTGGGCCAGGATGGCCATAATACTGCTGGCGACGAGAAACGGTTCGACGCCCATGTCGATCAGACGTGTAATAGAACTGGGCGCATCGTTCGTGTGTAGTGTACTAAAAACCAGATGGCCAGTCAAAGAAGCTTGAATAGCCATCTCGGCCGTTTCCGCATCGCGGATTTCGCCGACGAGGATCACGTTGGGTGCCTGACGCAACATTGCTCGGATGATGCGCTGAAAGTTTAGGCCGATGTCATGTTTCACTTCGACCTGATTGATCCCTGGCAGGTAGTACTCCACCGGATCTTCGGCCGTGATGATCTTCTTGTCGGGGCGGTTCAGCTCGCCGAGCGCACTATATAAGGTCGTCGTCTTGCCCGAACCCGTGGGTCCTGTGACCAGAAAGATTCCATTTGGGCGGCGAATGATGGTCTGGAATCGGCGGTAGTTCTCTTCGCCGAAGCCAAGATTTCGAATCCCGACTTTGATGTTGTCGCGATCCAAGATTCGCAAAACGACCGCTTGACCGAACTTGGTCGGCAGAATACTGACGCGCAAGTCAAAATCTTTGCCACCCGTGCGGGTCTTGATTCGACCGTCTTGAGGCCGCCGTTTTTCGGCGATGTCCATCCGCGCCATAATTTTTAGACGGGAGGTCAGAGCGGCCAGCAGTCGCTTCGGCGGGCTATCGCGCTCAATTAGGACACCGTCGATGCGGTAACGGACCCGAATTCTGTCCTCAAACGGTTCAATATGGATATCGCTTGCCCTCATATTGACGGCTTCAGAGATAATCAAATTGACGAGGCGAACGACGGGAGCGCTTTCTTCGGCTTCTTGCTGCTTGCTGGAAATCGTCTCCGTTTCCGTAAAGTCAATTGCCGTCTCAGTAAACTCCATCAGCATCGAGTCGACCGATTCAGTTTCCGAACCGCCGTAATGCCGATTGATGGAGGTTTGGATCGACTCTTTGCTCGCGCCGACCGGATCAATCTCGCGATTCGTCATGAATCGGAGTTTGTCGATGACATCGAGATCCATCGCGTTGCTCATGGCAACTCGCAGACGCTCGTCGACCATGGCGAGGGGGATCACAATGTTTTCGCGAGCCACCGATTCCGGGATCAGCGCGATTACGCTCTGCGGAATTTCCATGGCGGCGATATCGACCACGTCATAGCCGTATTCATCCGCCCGCATCTGCGACATCTCGGCGTCGGAAATGTAGCCCAGTCGCACCAAGGAGTCTTCGACGGTGATCCCCAGGCTCGCCGCCAGATCCTCGGCTTCACCCAACTGGTCCTTACTGATCACCCCATCTCGGATTAATTTCTTCAGGTAATCTTCAGGCATGGTGCGTTCCTCGATATTCAGTTGTCTTCAACCGGCGGAGGTGAATTTGAAATTGTGGGGAAGTCTGCCGCGGCAGTGGCATGGCCACCTTGTCTTGACAGGTTTCCGAGCATCGATCGCAGGCTCGTTGGCCTGCTGTCAATACCTTGATCTGTCTGTCAATTGGGGTTTGAAGCTCCACTAGAAGGGGAATCTGCCGGAGCGCGAATTGTTATCTTCGAGATGCCCGTCTCCGATTGCAATCGTGGCAGCCAGTTGCGGGAGACTCGGCACTTCAAAATCACGTCGGAATCAACGTAAGTGCGCTCCTGAACGTTGGCATGCTCGGCCAGGAACGCCAGCAGCTTGCCGTTCCCCGCCGACGTCTCCAAGTCGACTTCAACGAACCCATCCGATAACAATTCCGAAGCGAGCTCGCCCAACCGTGCCAAACCGGTGCCGTCGAGAGCACTCACCGTGACCGAATGGCTGTATTTCGCTCGGAGAATATCGACCACTCCGCGATCTTCGACCGCGTCCATCTTGTTCAGCACCAGGATCGAATTTTTGATCTCGATGCCGATTTCGCCCAATACCTCTTCGACGGTCGCCGCCTGTTGTTCGGCTTCGGGATTCGACGCATCGACAACGTGCAGCAATAAGTCGGCCTGCCGGGCTTCTTCCAGGGTCGATTTGAACGACGCCACCAATTGGTGCGGTAAATCCCGCACAAATCCGACCGTATCGCTAAGCAGCACGGATCCCCAATTCGGAATCGTCCACTTGCGCGTGCGGGTGTCGAGCGTTGCGAAGAGCTGATTGGCGACGTAGACAGTCGCGCCGGTCAGGGCGTTCATCAGGGTGCTTTTGCCGGCATTTGTGTAGCCGACGACCGAAACGAGCGCATGGGATTCTCGCTGACCCACCATTCGCTCGCGGCGTTGTTCGACTTCTTTCAGCTTCACCTGGAGTTCGGTAATTCGCTGATCGATCAACCGGCGGTCGGTTTCGATCTGCTTTTCCCCGGGGCCACGGCTGGCTCCGATCCCCCCGTCGATTCGTTCCAAGTGAGTCCACATCCGCTTCAATCGCGTGCGTGTGTACTGCAATTGGGCGAGTTCGACCTGCAGTTTCGCTTCGTGCGTCCGGGCGTGCGTCGCAAAGATGTCCAGGATCAGTTCACTGCGATCGACGATGATGCGATCGAGTTCCTGCTCGAGGTTGCGGCCCTGGGACGGGCTGAGGTTATTGTCGAAGATCAC
>CBIHQO010000567.1:0-4953 GCA_966211735.1 uncultured Schlesneria sp. | reverse complement strand
GTTTCCGCGTAGTGCAAACGCAGGATTTCCACGTCGGTCACCCATAGGTGTTGACGTTCGGTCGCGGCGAAGACTTCAGACATCGATGGCGTGTAGCCGCCTGGGAAGATGTACTTGCGTATCCACGGACCCGTCGTCCCCGGCGGACTCATCCGACCGATCGAATGCAACAGCATGACGCCGTCATCTGTCAGCAGATGCCCGATCTTGTTGAAGAACTCGTCGAAGTGCTTCACCCCCACATGCTCGAACATGCCGACCGAGACAATGCGATCAAACTTCTCAGTCAGATCGCGATAATCACGTAATTCAAAGCGAACGCGATCACTCAGGCCCAGGTCGCGAGCCCGCTGAGTCGCCACCTGATGTTGTTCGGTCGACAGTGTGACGCCGACAACTTCGACATCTTCCATCTGAGCCAGTTCCAACGCCATTCCACCCCAACCACAGCCAATGTCGAGGATCCGTTGACCCGGTTGCAGCAGCAGCTTGGCGGCAATATGCCGCTTTTTATTGAGTTGAGCTTGCTCGAGCGTATCCGACTTGTCTTCGAAGTACGCGCACGAATACTGCTGATCGACATCCAGAAACAAAGCATACAGATCTCGTGAGAGATCGTAGTGATGAGCGACGTTTTCCCGAGCTTTCCCGATCGGATTGTGCTGTTGCAGGAAGCGGAACGTCCTGGAAATCTTCCGCGTCACCGACTGCAGCGGATGTGCTCCCAGTGATCGTCGGTTCAGATTGAACAGGTACAGGAAGTCATAGATCGTGCAATCAATGAACTGCAGCGTGCCGTCCATGTACCCTTCGCCCAACGCGAGGTCCGGGTTAAAGAACATGCGGCGATAGAGTTTCTTGTCGGTGATCCGAAATGTGACTCGCGGCTCAGCCTGGTCGCCAAACAGATGGCGCTTGCCATCGGCATCAATGACAGTCAGCGTTCCCGTTTTGACGAAACGCTTCAAAAGATGGCTGAGCAGAAACATTTCAGGCGTCCAGTAGCCGTGAGGGGTCTATTTTTCTGTTGAGACGCATATGGACGCTATCAGATTCAGAAAAATGCGAATAGACGACTATTAGAGTCGGTGAACCGAGAGTGACAACGCACACACCGAATGTGTCGTAACAGAGTTGCCTGCTTTGTGAGAAGCCTTATGTCGGCAGATCTGATTAAGTCTTTTGCAATGCCGGCACGACACTAAAGCAGACACGCACCTGGACCATTCCGGTCGTTTGTCTCGGTGTCACCGGAGTATAGGATAATTGCTCCGACGGCGCAGAATATCCACGTCCACCGAGATACATGTCGTCATCCAAGTCCAACAGATCTTCCATCGCCGTGCGGTTCTCCGAGGCCTGCCGCGGTGGGCGAGGGACCTCGCTGATCGAAACGACAGTCCCCAGTGTCAGGCCCGCTTGCTCCGCCAGGATAGCTGCCTTGCGGCTCGCATTTCGAACCGCTTCGCGCAGTGCCATCTCGTTGGCCTCCTCGGTCTTCGCGAACAGAGGCTCATTCTCCACAAACGAGAAATCGTTCTCGATCCCAGAGAAAAAACCCGTGCGAGCCTCGCGAAAAACATTTTCGACCGCCGCCATCGCACCTGCGAATCGGTCGACCTCTTTGCTCTGGATTCGCAGGATGTGAGTCAAATGCTTTTTGGAACTCCACGTCGAATGCTCCACCGAACAACCGCCTTCTTCAATCAGTGACTCCTCAATTCCGGCCGAGCGGAGGGCGGCGATGACCTGTTCGCGCAGATCAAGCGACACCTTCAGGCCGGTCTCCGCTTTGCGAGTTCGGACGCTGATTTTAATCGTGGCTCTTTGCATCTCCACCGGGCGCACAATGAGAGCCGAACCAATGACTTCGATGTAGTGCTGATTCTCCATCGCTGTTCCTCTCTTGCGTTCAAGGTCACTTGCCGCCCGTTCGTCCCAGATCCTTCAGCAATCGCGAAACGTAATCCGCATAGCGAGCATCAGGCACCGGCCCCTTCGTCGGCAGTCGCTGCAGTGCCTCGAACATTGGCACGGCCTTTCCTTCCAACGCGTCCAAACTGTTCAGCGCGGCAACACAGACGAAGACATCGTTGCTCGACCAGTCCGCTTTGGCCGCCAATCTCGGCAGAGCGAGTTTCAAGTCGTCTGCTCCGCCGAATTCTGCCAAGGCCTGTGCCGCGGCGATCGCGACAAACGGTGATTCATCATCCAGTGCCTTTCGCAGTTCTTGTCGAGCCCCCATGACGCTCGATTCGCCTCGCATGTGCAGACCCAGCACTCCCCAATAGCGAACGGCGTTATCGGAATCGCTCAGCAACTGCTTCAGCTGCGGTACGGCCTTCGGCTCCAGGTGCGACGCCAGTTCGGCCGCGGCGAAAATCTTGTCGAATGGATATCGCGAATCATCGTGACCCATCCTGTACTGCGAGTCACCTCCCGCGCGTCGGAAGCGTTCTCCCTCAGGCAAGAAGCCCAGATCGCGAATCTGTCTGGTGTGATCCTGTAAAGCCTTCTTTAGCCGATCGCGTATCGGCTGGTGCTCGGCCGACGTCGCCAGGTTCGTCACTTCATCCGGGTCGCTTTGCAAGTCGTACAGTTCTTCCGGCGGTTTGCGATTCCAGAAGGCATCCTGCTGCGGATTCAATTTGCCCTCGTCGTGCAATCGCTTCCACACGACCGTTGTCGGTGTCTGAAACATGTACTCCACATGTTGCCCATAGATAATGTGCGGCAGGTACTGACGAACATACACATAGCGGCCATCCGTCACGCTGCGGACCAGGTCGTAACGCTCATCCATGCGACCGCGGAAGCCGTACAGGTAAGGCTGTGGCGAAGCGATGTACTTCCCCAGAAACGCGTGCCCCTGCATCCACTCCGGCGGCTTGACTCCCGCCAGACTCAGTAGAGTCGGGGCAAAGTCCACAAAGCTGACGAGTCGCTCGGAAACACCCCCGGCCACATAATCAACCGGCTGCAGATCCCTGAACTTGTCCGGTATATGCACGACCAGTGGCACATGCAGGCCACTGTTTTGCGGGCACCGCTTGTTTCTCGGCATCCCCGAACCATGATCGCCAAAGTAGAAGACGATCGTGTCGTCCAGTAACCCGGCCTCGTCGAGTTCCTTCAACCGCACGCCCGCATCGGCATCCGCTTCACTCACGGCATCATAATACTGAGCCCAATCCTGTCGCACTTCGGGCGTGTCAGGATGATAAGCAGGAACGCGGACCTTCGCTGGATCGTGAACTTGCTGATGCGGCCGCGTCCGAATCTTGCTCTCGTGACTTTTCTCCGAGTTGAACACCGCAAAGAACGGTTTCCCCGCCGGCCGATTCTTCCAGTGCGCTTTCTTCGACGATTCGTCCCATACCTTCCCCGGCTTGGCGACGTTGTAGTCTTCCTTCGCATTATTCGTGCAGTAATAGCCCGCCTGCCGCAACAGTTGCGGATACATCTGCATCCCCTCGGGGCAGGGGACCATGCTCCGCATATGCTCGCCACCGACCGAATTGGCATACATCCCCATAATCAACGTCGTGCGAGCCGGCGCACAGACCGGAGCATTCGACCAGCAATGAGCAAACCGTAACCCCTTCGCCGCCAGTCCGTCCACGTGCGGTGTCGTCGCGAACGAGTCCCCATAGCACCCCATGTGAGGCCCATGATCTTCGCTCACCAACCACACAATATTAGGCCGCTCCGCAGCCCTCGCGACACCCGACGCCGCGACTGCAACCATAAGCATCAACACAACTCGAATCGCCATGTCAGCCTTCTTCAAGTAGGGTGCGTGCAGTCTTCGGAACGCACCAACATCGTATCTGACGACCAGGTGCATTTTCCTGGCAATTGCCCCTTACCGCATCGCATCTCGCGCAAGCTGGTTCATCCACCGTTGCGTCTGCAGCGCATCATTGTAGGTCGCACCGACGGGGACCTGTTCCAACCCACAGACCACGCGACAGAAGCAGCGAAGTTCTTCAGCCATCATCCCCGTTGGTCCTTCGCAATCCGTACGAATTTCCAGTGCCATCGGCCAGTGGGCTCGCGCATCCCAGACTTCGATCGGCCGCGGATTTGGCGAGATTCGCACTGCCCAACCCTTGCCAAATACCTCCATTCGATCAAAGCCGCGAGGTGCCATCCCCGTCGGTGTCAAATACGATGCCGCGAACGAAGCCAGCGTCCCGTCTGGCCACTCGATCTGCGCCAGAGCCAGGTCCACCTCGCCATTCTCCGTCCGATGAAATCTCGAACTGAATCCATTCGGCTCCGCACGGTTCATGAGCACCTGAGTCGCATACAAATCATGGATCATCGCTGCCTGGAGCGGATTCTCGCCGGGAAAATCCTTCACAATCGAAGCGGGGCGATGTCGCACGCAGTCGATGAACGTCGGAGGCCCACGTCGACGGACTTCCTGTCGCAACTGCTTGAACTCGCTGTTGAACAGGACGATGTGACCGAGCATCAGATTCGATGAATCCTCCTTCACTAACGGCGCCAGACTCTCTGCCTCCGACAGTTGCTCAGAAATCGGCTTCTCCAGCAGGACACACTTACCTGCCTGCAGCAGTTTCCGCGCAACCGGGACGTGATCGGCGGTCGAGCAGGCGATGACCCACGCTTCGGCATCGCACTCGGCAATGGCTCGATCGATATCGAGCCATCCGGGCACGCCAGGCAACCTCCTCTGAATCTGATCAAGGCTCTCCTGCCGACGTGCCACAAGCCCAACGAGTTCGGCCTCTGCCAATCCCGTCAGCGTCATCGCATGCAACTGCCCGAACCGGCCCAGCCCCACGACACCAACCCGCGCGGGAACGAATGCTCGCGACACATCCATACCGTCTTCCTCGTAGGGTACGTGCAGTCTTCGGAACGCACCAACGTCGTGACCAACGCCCATTACCGGCCCGTTCCAAAGGCTTCCCACGCTCTGCT
>CBIHQO010000566.1:0-4967 GCA_966211735.1 uncultured Schlesneria sp. | reverse complement strand
GGAGGAGAGCCATAGCAAATGCTCAGCAGCTTCCGCATATCGCTCAGTCCGGTACAGCCCCCAGGCCAGTTGAGTTCGGATGGGAATACTGTCGGGATTCTGCTGATGCGCCTTGGTCAGCACCTTGATCGCCTTATCGTTCTCCTTCAATGCGACATAGCCATCGTAAATCGCAATCAAGGCTTGTTCTCGCTCCGTTCGCGTCTTTGCCGCTTTGAGAGATGTCGAGCTTTCATCGATCAGCTTCTGCCAGATCTGCAGTCCCTCTTCCTGGCGCCCCACGGCATCAAAAGCCCGCGCCACCGTTCGCAACGACGACCATTCAGGCTGGAGATTCGCGAGGAAGAATTCGGCACTGACCAGTGGCACCAGGAGTTCGGTGATTCTGTGGCGCGTCATCGGACTCAATTCAAACGCCTCACGCCAGTAAGGCATCGCAGCATCTGTATCCCCATCCAAGGAGGCGTGACGACCAACAGCGAAGAGGACTGCCGGATCATGCCCGCGCAGGACGAGCGCCTGCTTCAAATAGGCCGTCTCGGTCTCAGCGTCGACGGCGTCCAGAAAACCAAGCTCGGCCAGTTGAATGTAAGCCTGGGCTCGCAGCGGACTCTCTCGCAGCGACTGTCGAAAATATCTCCGGGCGATTTGCAGCAGCTTCACATTCTTACCGACCGCCCGATCCAGCCACTCGCGCATCGCCGCTGGGGATTCAAACTCAGAGGCCTTAATGGCATCGCGAAGTTGCGAGAGCGGAATGGAATTCTCGGTCTGTTCCTGACGCTCATTGAACAGCTCCAGGCAGTTGAGCCCAGCCGTTTCCAGCAGTCGCGAGTTGTGCGGATTCAGTTTCGCTGCCTTGGACGCGGCCAGCCACATTTCGTGACGCGATTCCTGATGGTCAACTTCGTCATTGCCCAAGCTTGGTTCGGACAACGACAACGCGATGTAGCGCATCTGTTCAGGTTCGGCCACCGCGGCCGGCAACTTGACAAGCGTCATCCAGGCAAGCAATGCCAGCACACCGCCAACGGCCGGAACGCACAGCAACCGCGGAACCTGCCAGCTCCAAGGACTGCGTCCAGAACTTTCGCGTGTCAGTTGATACAGGCGACAGGCACAGGCCAGTTGCATCGCCAGCAGCATCATGCAGGATGGCGTGTACCAGAAGAAATCACCCACAGCATGAACCAGGTTTGCCATCAGGCTGGCCAGAATCGCCACCGCCAGCGAACTGATCTGTTTATCAGCACTGAAGAATGCTCCGAAGCACCACCACAGACTCACCAGAATGAACAGGCCAGCCAACCCCAATCCGATCAGGCCCGTTTCGGACAGAACCTGCAGATAGCTACTCTCGGCATGGGTGAACTCGACGCCATCCGTAGGCTTCTCCAGATGCAACCGATGCGCGTCATTGTGCGTGCCAACTCCGGTGCCCAGATACGGAAAGTCCTTCGCCACGGCGATGTTGGCCTGCCAAACCTGTTCGCGTCCGGATGCTTGCTTCAGTCGATCTTCCATGGCGGTCTCACTGCCCGTGAGGTTGACAATCCCACCCACCACGCAGGCGACAACAACCAGCCCGACACAGAACTCCGCAGGAATCACGCGAAGCCACAGCAGACCCGCGAAGCACACCGCCATCGCGACAGCAACCGCCAACAGTCCGCCTCGAGAAGATGTGAGCAACACGGTCACCAGCGAACAACCCAATCCCAGCATCATCAAGAGAGTGATCCAAGAACTTTGACGACCGGTCCCCTGATCAGAATGAGATCGATTCCGTTCGCTGTTCCGCTTCCCGCGCAAGATCCCCCAGATCAAAGGGCCGACACCAAGAGCGAGAAACTGCGACAGATGATTGTGATTCGTAAAACTCCCATGAGGAGTGCTATCGGTCGTCATGAACGGATGTTCATACACCCAGTAAAACTTGCCGTTGCTGGCGAGCCATTGCACTTCGGCGAAGACCGCCATCGCGATCACGATGGCTCCCACGGCAACCATCATCCGTTCGACATCCGACTGCTTGTTCAGTCGTTGCACGAGCACAATGAACAACATCGCGTAAGCAATAAACGTGGCCAGCCCAGAGACGCTTTCCCATGGCGCTAACGACAGTTGATTCCAGGATTCCAATCCCAGATCGAGCGAGCCTTTGCTGCCCGCTGGCATCAGGATCTCGCCCATCCGTGGCGAGATCGCCAGCATCCACTCTCTCGGTAGCGGAACAATCTGAGCGACACCGACCACAATGCCGACCAGCCACAGCCACTCGGTCCCCGTCCAGGTATACCGAGGTTCTCGAGACATCAACTGACGCAGCGCCCAGCACCCAGCCGTCAACCCGGCACCCACAACCATCACCAGCTGACCAGAAGACGCTCGACCAGCAAAACAGATCGTGGTCAACAGAAACGTCAGCCCAAAGCAGACATCGGTGGCCTGAAATGAGTGCGATTGACGCGGAGCGGTTCCCTGAAAGTCAAAGGATCGACTCCTTTGGCGACTTGAGGTCGTTCTTGTCGATTGATGTCCCATCACAGCAGGCCTGTCGTCCTAACGAATTCGAGGCGCTATCAGGCCGCGGCAGGTCGTTGCTGATCGATCGTGCGGGTCGCCACGGCAAGAACCTTTTGAATCGCAGCACCGGTCTCCTGGATTTCAGAGTCGGTCAATGTGGGATGAACCTGGAACATCAGGCTGGTTTCACCCAGTTCTCGTGCGACGGGCAGTCGTTGCTCGGGCCGCAGACCAGGCCCATCGAAGGCCTTTTCCAGGTAGATTTCACTGCAGGAACCCGAGCCGCAGTTCACACCTTCAGCCTGGATGGCTTGGACGATTCGATCGCGAGTCCAACCAGGTTGCAGGCATTCCGGACGCAGAAAGACGTAGTACTTGTAAAAGCTGTGCGTGATGTGAGCAGGAGCTTGAGGAATGCGGACCGAACTGAAGGGAGCCACCATGGTGGTCAGCGCGGCGGCATGTCGACGACGGGTCGCGACCCAATCCGGTAACCGACGCAGCATGATGCGTCCCATGGCCGACTGCATCTCTGTCAGTCGCCAGTTCGTCCCAAAACTCTCATGCAACCAGCGGAATGTATTGGGTTGATGCGGCTTCTGAACCGCGTCCCAGCTCTTGCCATGATCCTTCAAACTCCAGCATTTCTTCCACAGTCCAATGTCGTTCGTCGTCATCAGACCGCCTTCCCCTCCGGTTGTCATGATCTTGTCCTGACAAAAAGAGAAGGCACCGACATGTCCGATCGAACCGACATGGCGACCCTTGTACATGGCTCCATGTGCCTGAGCGCAATCTTCAATCACCTTGATCCCTCGCGATTCGGCAAACTCCATGATCGGATCAAGATCACAAGGCCAACCGGCCAAATGAACGGCAACGATCGCCTTCGTGCGCGATGTCGTGACTGCACGAATGGTGTCGACGGTCAGGTTCTGGCTATCGCGATCCACGTCTGCCATCACCGGCTTCGCGCCACGCATCACAGCACAACTGGCCGACGCCATGAACGTACGGCTAGGCACAATCACTTCATCGCCCTGGCCAATCCCCAACCCATACAGAGCCAATTCCAGAGCCACGGTCCCATTCGTCAGTGCGATGGCATGTGCCGAACCGATCGACTCGGCATACTCCTTCTCAAACAGCTTGCCTTCATTGCCAGTCCAGTAATTGACCTTGCCGGACCGGAGGACACGAGTTGAAGCATCGCAAAGCTCGTCATCAAAGAACGGCCAGGGGGACATCGCGCCGACGTGAACTGGTAGACCGCCATCTACGGCCAGAGAAATCGTCTTAGGCATGGAAGAATTATGCATTTTTCGCTTCTTTTCAGTCAATACTGATTAACGCGAGGTAACGGAGACTGCTTACATATGTGAACTGTTGAAATAACCACAATAGGTGGCGTGACATGGATACTGAATTCGAACGCCGATGGTCGATATCACCCAACCTTGAAACAATTACCTTCACTGATGGATGAAGATCGTTGAATGGAAGCTTCGTCCTATGATCTGTCGCCGCGATTACGGTTCCTAGAAGCACCATCGCCGACTGAATAAAGACGTCAAGTACTGATCACCAAGCACAATCGCGATCCAAGCGATCGTGTCTGACAGAAAGAAACAGCCGCGGCAAAAAAACCTCTGGTGACGATTAAATACTCCGCGAAATTCAAATTTGTGAAAAGACCAATTCGCGGCGGCTCGACGAACTTGTGGTCGCAACTCACGATGAATCGCAACAGTTCGATAGGAGTACCGCCCGCACTTGAACAAGAGACCAAATCGCATTGCGCGAAGCTGGGGCGCATTGATAAATGCGAAACTTGCAGACGCACCCAAGTGAAAAGAGTGGCCTTTGGTAGTCCAGAAAGTGTGGGGGTGTTTGAAATTTGCAATAGAAATGAGAACAGAAATGCTGGGTCTCGGAACCAAGCATTGGAGCGACAGCGAGTCAGCAAATGAAGTGCGCGATCAGGCAACCTGAGGATCCGAAATACCTACCTGGCTGATGATACGAGCCGGATTCCCCACAACGGTACACCCACGGGGAACGTGTCGAATGACCACACTTCCAGCCCCAACGATCACATCGCTTTCAATCTCAACGCCAGGAATTGTACAACTCGAAGTTCCCAATGCGCTTCGATTTCCGATGACCACGTTGCCAGGTAGATGTGCACCCGGACCGACACTACTAAAGTCTCCTAGTCGACAATCGTGGTCGACCGATGCAGAAGAATTGATAATGCAGTGTCGTCCAACTGAGACTCCCGGCTGAATGACCGCACCCGCAAAGACAACCGTTCCATTTCCCAGTGTTACTGAATGATGGACATAAGCATTCGGATGAACAACGGTGATCCAAGACAAAGGTAGCTGTCCTGCGAGACGTTGTCGAATGGAATTATTCCCCACTGCGATGACCACTCGCAC
>CBIHQO010000565.1:0-4995 GCA_966211735.1 uncultured Schlesneria sp. | reverse complement strand
CTGTCAGATGTTGTCGCTTCAGGCCAGGCTTCGCACGACCAGCTCGAACGCGATCGATCGTCACTGGTCGCCCCGTTATCATCGATAATGCGAGCGACGAACGGACAATCTGCCCACCTCCTTCACCCTGCGAACCATCGATGTTGATTTGATCCGACACGTTCGTTTTCTCTCAATCCGCGTTGCTGTTGCTGAATTTGTAAGTGACATGCCTTGCGGACGGAAGGTTCGCCTCGTTACCACTCCAGTAACAGCTTGACGCAAACAGGCCTGATCCCGAGAGGTTAACTTGTCCATTTCAGACTTACTCCAGCGTACTGAACAATTCATCCGCGAACGACTGGCCGGAGACAGTTCTGGCCATGACTGGTGGCACATCGATCGAGTCCGTCGAAACGCTCTTCATATCGCTTGCGAAGAGCAGGCCGATTTACAGGTCGTCGAACTTGCCGCGCTGTTGCATGACGTCGCCGATTGGAAATTTCATGGTGGCGACGACACTGCGGGACCGCGTGCCGCTCGCGAATGGCTGCTGAGTAATGCGGTAGATGCAGAGACCATCGATCAAGTCTGTGACATCATCGCCCACGTTTCCTTTAAGGGAGCGGGTGTTGCCACCGAAATGGCGACGATCGAAGGGAAGTGCGTTCAAGACGGGGATCGTCTGGATGCGATCGGAGCGGTAGGGATCGCTCGCGCGTTTGCTTTTGGGGGCCACTTTGGTCGAGCGATGTACGATCCTGAAGTGCCGCCGCAACAGCATCAATCATTCGCCGAGTACAAATCCAAAGGGGGCCCGACGATTAACCACTTCTACGAAAAACTGCTGCTGCTGAAGGACCGCATGCAGACAGCGTCCGGTCGCCGACTGGCAACCGAACGGCATCGATTTATGGAGCAGTATCTCAAACAGTTCTATGCCGAGTGGAATGGAGAGTCCTGACTGCCGCGATCGTCAGTGCGAACAGCCGCATCCACCACCATCGCCGCCTCCGCTCCCACATCCACCGCCTGTCGGGGCAATCTGAATTGGACCTTCCGCCGAGACCGGTTGAACTTCGATGATTCCCAGCCCCGCCGCAGCAGCCTGCAGTGCCAGCTTCGTGCTATCAGGGCCTCGTTCACAGAGGACGTACAGGATCAATTTCTGGCGATCGAGTGTCCACTCCAGATCAATCAATTCCAGATCCAACTTCCATTGCGAGATGCGCGTACACCAAGCCGCAAATGCGTCTTCACATTCTCGAACAAGTGCCTGGTGATCCGCCAGGTCTGTTGAAGTGGCCAATCGGTCAAGGCGGCAATCAAGTTCTGTTGGATCGATCTTGGTGGACGGCTTCAGGCGCTCCAAGACCGTTCCCAATTGCAGCCCGCGGTGAGTGTCCACTACGGCGTGGTCACCTCGTGCGAATGAATCGTCGCCTTGATAGGCAAAGCGGGCCACCTCAGGGACGGTTCCATAGCGAACCAGATAGACCTGAGTTGGTACGACGGATGCGGCTTCGAGTTGGGGAACGGCTTCAATCATTCAGTTATCAATTCTGCTAGGCAGGATCTGTCCGAAACAACTAGTTATTCAATTCTTTGCGGCGGCGGGCTTCTTCTTGTTGCTTCTGCCGCGCTTGACGGCGTTGCTGCCCATCGAATGCCCCCGTTTCGATTCCCTTCGTGAATCCACGTCCCATCAGTGCGATGTAGCCTTCTTCAAACTCGACGCGCAGACGAACGCCACTGTCGGTCGGTCGAACAAGGATTTGCATCGCATCGTTTTCGGACTTGAATGATGCTCGCGCCTGCTCGTTGAATTCGGCGGCACGTGGTTGCTCGTCACTGGCTACGGTCAGCCAGTTGCTGGCATGGGTCACAAACATGAACGGAATGCGATTGCGACCTTGCTGAGGATCTTGCGGCAGAGCCACCTGGGCTACGGCATCACGCAGATTGTCCATCGCCGAATCGCCACCAAAGGCGAACCACAGGGCTTGAGGCGACGCATAAAAGTAAAGATGCGCCGTCTCGCCGAACATGCGCTGCCCCGGTTTGTCGGGAGGATTGATTTCCAGACGATGGACGGGGAGCGAGTCGATTTCATTCGCCCCGATTTCCAGCTTCCCCAACAGATCATTGTCGCTTTCGTTGTCTTTCACGAATTGCAACAGATCGGTGATTTGATTCGGCAAGTTGCGACTTCCGACCACTCGCGCACCAGCCACCAGAGCAAATTTTTGCGGTTCGGTCCCGACCAGTTGAGCAACTAAGTCGACATGCCCCACATCGGCTGAAGCCAGCAGGACCTTAAACAACGGATCGAGCAGTTTATTGATCCCCTGCTTATTGTTCTTCTCTGTTTCTTTCGCGATGTCTTTCTTGGCCGCTTCAAAAAAACTGATCAATAGAGGCCGCTGCTTTTCGCTGAGCAGCCAAGTTGCCGACATCGTGAATGTCGATGGATTCGTCAACAGGTTACCGAAGTACGTTCGCTTGCCCGCCATATCCTGAAAGAACTTGGCCAGCTTACTGTCTGACGTCCCGGAGATCTCAAAGTCAACATGAGCCTTTCGGGTCCCACCGTCCATCTTACTGCCCAGAGTGATCTCTTCACCCTGGGTCAGAATGCGATCCGCCAGTTCCAGCCAGGTGTCACCGTTCGCACGACGCAGCCGGTAGGCTGATTCCGGCTCGCCATCGCGCTGCTGCAGTTCCGCCTGCGACGACATCTTCAGGTACTCGATAAACACCGATTTGATCGTTGGCGGAACGTTCTTGATCTGCAGCGAGACCGCAAAGTCATACTGGCTGGCAAGGCGGCTGGTCAGCTTCACAGGGTCGGGAAAGATCTTATCGAGCGTATCGTCTTCTCCATCGGGCCCAACCATGAACAGGTAGCCGCCTACCTGTCGAGTCCGGATCTTGAAGTTCTCGCCGTAGCGAATGTCGTTGTATTTCCCTTTCCCATCGACCGGCGAGACGGTTCCCGTTCCGTAAGCCAGCGTTTCCAGCGCATCTTCCAGATTGGTAATGGGAACATATGAGATCCCGATCGGTGCTCCGATGAATCCCGATCGAAGATACAGCATCATTCCAAAGGGTCGAGTCCGGTCAAAGCCCTTCAACTCTTTCAACGTGTTGGCGGTCCAGCGTTGAACAACTTCGACCATGTCGGGCCGCTCGGCCGCTTCAAACATAGTGCGAGCACTGTCCTGCAACCGGTTGACGCTGGCGGCGTTAATCACCACCAGCGGATAGTCGATCGCTGTCGATTCTTCCGCTCCCATCGCGAAGCGACCAGCCGATAGCGAGACGACTATGCAGAACCAGAAACGCATTGGCGAGGAAACCTGAAAACGAAGCCTGTTTCGGCAACAACGCGATGTCGGCATGGGAGATCTCAAGGTGAAGGGATGCGAGTTAGGACGGCAGGGCGTCGGATTCGGTACTCGCGACCACTCGATTGGGTTTCAAAGTCGTCAGGATCAATCACTGTACCGAACCGAGGTCCGCATGCAAACTGCCATCCGACGACATCGCTGGGGTGTGGCGAATTCGCAGCCATTATCGGTGCCAATGTCGAATTTCAGCCCATTTTGCTGACGAATTCCGCCTGCCCGGGTCACTGAGACAGGTCTTTCGACGGATTTTTCACAGCCCGGTTGCCCCCATCAACCCACAAGAAAAAGGGCGCGATCTCCACACCACGCCCCTCCGCTAACCAAGCTCACTGAATCGATAGAAGATGAAGCGTTGAGCTATTTGACTCGAACGAGCTTCATCAGACGGCCCGCGACGTTCCAGTCCTGGACATACAGGTTGCCTTCTTTGTCCCAGTACGATCCGTGCGTGCCGTTGAAGATGCCTTCGATCCACTGATCTTGCGGTACATTGAAGTTCGCTCGTTTGCCAGGTTCGGGGGTGTCGCCCAGGACAGCCGCGATCTTGTTGTCCTTGTCGAGGATCACGACACGACCATACAGGTCAGGAACGCTGACGTAGTCGCCTTGAACTGCCGCGGACGTTGGCATTCCCAGTCCGGTGATCACCTCATCGATGTATTCGCCATCGAGAGAATAGTGCAGCAGACGACCGTTGGGTTGGTGGTTGCGATCGCAGATCAGCAGGCGGTTCGGCTCGTAACGGGTATCCAGGACCATCCCATGAGCCGTATTGAACTCTTTCAGATCGTTTCCTTTAGTGCCAAAGTGCTTAAGGTACTTGCCAGCCTTATCGAACTTGAAGATGTGATTGCTGGCATAACCGTCGGACAGGAAGATGTCTCCATTCGAAGCGACCGTGATCGCTGTCGGGCTGAACTGCTTCAGCTTCAATCCTGATTCTTCAGGGAAAGGGAGCTTCAGAACGATGTCACCCGTGTCGGCCTTGAATTTGATTCCTTCGGCGTTCGCATTGCGGGCACCGTAGATAAATTCACCATCCGCTTCGTCACGAATTTTCATGTCGTGCAGCCGCGTGTATTCGGGCCCCACAAACCGGCGAACCAACTTCCCTTCGGGCGAAAAGACAAACACCCCCATGTCAGCACTAGTGTAGATGTTGCCCGCCTTGTCGATCACAACCCCGCCGTGAGTCGGACCGATCTGCGATTTGCCGTCTCCGCTCAAGCCCCATCCGGGAACGGTCTCGAACGTCATGACTCCGCGGCCCATTCGCACGGGCTGGACTTTGTCAGCAGCGAAACTTGACCCTAACAGGCCGCAGACCAAAGCAATCGATAAGAACAGCGGACGCTTTTTCACAGTTGAGACTCCCGAGGATACGTCACGGTGAAATGACAGGCTGTCAGTTGAAAGGGACTGACAACGTATAGCAGCGCGATTATGTGTTGGTACCTGCGGTATTTCAACCGGCAGTAGAAGCATGGGGAAAACTGAAGGGTGCAGTCGTTTCGTGGTGGTCCGTTGAGGGCAGTAGCGGAGGAATGCGGGCATCATTGGGTTCTGTTTCCTTACGATTTGGCAGAATTTGTCAGTCCATGGCAGT
>CBIHQO010000564.1:0-4997 GCA_966211735.1 uncultured Schlesneria sp. | reverse complement strand
GTTGTGTCGGACAAGCGGAGGTTGTGTCGGACAAGCGGAGGTTGTGTCGGACAAGACAGGCGCTGAGCACTCCGTACTCCGAGCGTGTGATTTTTTCACGCCACCGAGTTCATCTCGGTGGTTCTCGCGCTTGTGCACGACATCAAAAGCGTTTGTGCCAGTTGTTTGTGATGTAGTGCAGAGGCGCGAGAACCACCGATTCAAGATCGGTGGCGATAAAATCACAGCCTCTCAGTACTCAGAACTCAGAACTCAGAACTCAGAACTCAGAACTCATTTCCGTCACGACCACCACCGCGAATCCGCCTCCCGCCAAGGTTTCGCCGGTTGTGTCATGCGCTCTCAGCAAAAACCTGGGCTGGTGCCGTAGTGCACAGGCCCGAATCCATCGAGACAAGCTCGAAGGGGGCGGGGTCTGCTTTGGCCGACAATCCCCACCGAGTTCACCTCGGTGGAACCGGGCCTTTGCACTATTCTGCAGACCGACTGTGGACAGTAGCTCGTCAGCCCGCCCCCAATTCCTTGTCGCGTTCACTCTCTAAAAATCTGTGTTGATCCGCGTCAATCCGTGGCCCCGCCTTACTTTCCGTCCCTTGGCTCTCAGCCCTTAACCCTCGGCCCCGTCATATCCCCGCGAACTTCCACAATCCGCCAACTACACCTCGTCCAACGCGTCAAAAGGTTTGACATTCGGGGTCGGATCGGCTGATACTGATGCAGTTCCACGCTTCACCTTGTCCCGCCGTTTATTGCCCACCCGAAAATCCCGTGCGATCCGCTTGCGGAGGTCTGTTCGATGCGACGTCGGATGATTCTGTTAATTCTGGCTGTGCCTGGTTTGCTCGCCATCCAGAGCAGGGGTTTCTCGGAAGATCATAAGGTCGAGTTCAATCGCGACATCCGACCGATCTTGTCTAATAACTGCTTCCTCTGTCACGGCCCGGATCCCAAGCATCGCGAAGGGGGCTTGCGTCTCGATCAGCGCGATGGAGCCATCGCCAAACTGGAATCGGGTCACGTCGGCATTGCACCCAACGATCCCGCCGCCAGCGAATTGGTAAAGCGGATCCTGTCTCAGAATCCCGACGATCAGATGCCACCCAAGGCCAGCGGCAAAAGCCTGACGCCGGCCGAGATCAAGACTCTGCAGCAATGGATCGCAGACGGAGCCGAATATCAGGGTCACTGGGCCTTCATCGCTCCCGTTCGACGCGATCCCCCCGCGACCAAGCACAGTACACACGTCCGCAATGAAATCGACAATTTCATCCTGTCGCGACTGGAAGCCGAAGGGCTGAACCCATCCCGCGAAGCCGACAAGATCGCGCTGCTGCGACGAGTCACTCTCGACCTGATCGGCCTCCCCCCGACCCCCGCCGAAGTCGATGCTTTTGTGGCGGATGCTTCGCCCGAGGCTTACGAACGGGTCGTCGATCGCCTGCTGATGTCACCGCGCTACGGCGAACATCAAGGCCGCATCTGGCTGGATGCCGCCCGCTACGGTGACACCCACGGATTGCACCTGGATAACGAACGATCACTTTGGCCTTACCGCGAGTGGGTCATCAATTCGATCAACGCGAACAAGCCCTTCAATCAGTTCACGGTCGAGCAACTGGCGGGCGACCTGATCCCCAATGCGACCATCGATCAGCAGGTCGCGTCCGGCTTCAATCGCTGCAACGTCACCACGGGCGAAGGGGGATCGATCAACGAAGAAGTCCTCGTGCGCTACGCCGTCGATCGGACGGAAGCTCTGTCGACGGTCTGGCTGGGTCTGACGATGAACTGCTGCGTCTGCCACAGTCACAAGTTCGACCCGATCTCGCAGAAGGAATTCTATTCGCTCTATTCATACTTCTACTCGATGGCCGATGCGGCGATGGACGGCAACGCCTTGCTCCCGCCCCCGATCCTCAAGCTGCCGCGCGAATCGGACACGTCGAAGATGAAGGAACTCGACGGCCAGATCGCCGCCGTCAAGCAACAGCTTGCTGATGAGCTCGCCAAAGTTCAGTACGTCGATCCGCTGGAAGGAATGGAGCCTCCGACTGACGCGCTGACAGTCTTGCGACAGGAACTGGTCTGGATCGACGATGACGTTCCGGCTGGTGCGCAACTTCAAGGCGACACCCCGTGGAAGTTCGTCACCAAGGGGGAAGGCCCTGTCTATTCCGGTGAGAAGTCGTCAACACGAACCGCCACCGGCCTCTCGCAGCACTTTTTTACCGGGGCCAATCCTGGCTTGAAGATCGGCGAGGGAGACATCCTGTTTGCCTACGTTTACCTCGATCCAGCCAACCTGCCGAAGTCGATCATGCTGCAGTTCAACGATGGCGCGTGGGAACATCGCATGAACTGGGGCGACGACAACGCGATCCCCTTCGGTGCTCTGAACACCCCCGCCAAGCGGCCCGGTGGCCCGCTGCCGAAGGCCGGGGAATGGATTCGCTTGGAAGTCAAAGCTCAAGATGTCGGCCTCAAAGCGGGATCGACGCTGAACGGTTGGGCGTTCACCCAATTCGGTGGGACCTGCTATTGGGATCGAGCCGGCGTCGTCTCGTATGCCAACCCCGTCCCGACGGAATTCACCTCGCAAATCGCCTGGGAACAATCCGAGTTGCCCACGCCGCGAAAAGAGCTGCCCGGACCAATTCAAGAAGTGATCAAGGTCGAACGCAGCAAACGCACGCCGGATCAGCAGAAGCAACTGAAAGACTACTTCGTCGAAAACATCAACACGGGCACGAAGGCGACCTTCACGGCCCTGCGAGCAAAACTTGCGGACGTCGACAAACAGAAGAAGGATGTCGATGCGGCGATCCCCGCCACGATGATCAGCGGCGATATGCCTCAAGAACGAGAAGCCTTCGTGCTGATTCGTGGAGCCTACGACAAGAAGGGCGAAAAAGTACCTCGCGGCGTCCCATCAATCCTGCCACCACTGCCTGAAGGAGTTCCCAACAATCGACTGGGCTTGGCGCAGTGGCTGACCGCTCCGAATCATCCACTCACCGCTCGAGTCATCGTCAACCGCTACTGGCAACAGTTCTTCGGCGTCGGCATCGTCAAAACGGCCGAAGACTTCGGAGCTCAAGGTGTCTGGCCGACTCATCCCGAATTGCTCGACTGGTTGTCGACCGAGTTCATTCGCACCGGTTGGGATGTGAAGCGGATGCACAAGTTGATGGTGATGTCCGGTGCTTACCGGCAGTCCTCGAATGTCACCCCGGAACTGATGGCCAAAGACCCCGAAAACCAGTTGCTCGCCCGCGGCCCTCGATTCCGCCTGGACGCCGAAGTCATCCGCGATTCCGTCCTGTCGATCAGTGGCTTGCTGGTTGAACGCGAAGGGGGCCGCAGCGTGAAGCCTTATCAACCGGAAGGGATCTGGGAAGCGGTCGCCTTCGTCGGCAGCAACACCCGCGAATTCAAGCAGGACAGTGGCGAAAGCCTGTATCGACGCAGTCTCTACACCTTCTGGAAACGGACATCGCCACCGCCATCGATGGCGACGTTCGATGCCCCGTCCCGCGAAAACTGCACGGTCCGCCGACCACGCACCAATACGCCGCTGCAGGCTTTGGCCTTGATGAACGACAAGCAATACGTCGAAGCCGCCCGAAAACTAGCCGCTCGCATGATGAAAGAAGGGGGTTCGACACCGCAGGAACGCCTGACCTACGGCTTCCGCCTGGCGACGGCACGTACGCCGACTCCGAAGGAACTGGACGTGATGCAGCGGACACTGCAGAAGCAACTACAAAACTTCACGGCCGACAAAGCCGCCGCCGACAAACTGTTAGCCTACGGCGACTCCGCCAAGATCATGGATCTCGATCCCGGTGAACACGCCGCCTGGACCATGGTCGCCAATATGCTGATTAACCTGGACGAAACGATTACGAAGTAACTTAATTGTTGTAACCAAGATGACGACCTCTCAACTCGGTCCGTTCAACCTCGAAAAGGTGTTCGGAGCCATGAACCAAATCACTGAGCGAATGATTCGAGCGGCGAATGCCCTCGAAGCGGCCGGGGTGCCGTACGCAGTCATTGGTGGAAATGCTGTGGCGAACTGGGTGTCACGCGTTGATGACGCATTGGTGCGATTTACAAAAGACGTCGACCTGCTGATGCGGGTTGAGGACCTTGATGCTGCCGAAGCAGCATTAGCTCCGGTCGGATTCCATCGTCGCAAGACGTTGGGAATCACTGCCTTCCATGACGGGACCGGTGGGAAATTCGCTGATGCGATTCACATTATTTTCGCAGGACAGAAAGTTCGTCCTCAATACTTGTTGCCCGCTCCTGACGTCGACGAACGAGAACGTGGCAACGACTACTATGTGCTGACGTTGGACGCTTTGGTTCGAATGAAGCTGACTTCGAATCGAGACCACGACCGTACTCATATTCGGGATCTCATTGCAGCCGGCTTAATTGATGAGTCATGGACAAGACGAGTTCCCGCCGAACTCGTCGAACGAATGCAATACTGCCTTGATACTCCAGATGGTTGAGTAATTCTCGCCCAATTCACAACGGCAACGCGCCTTCAACATTTAGATGACGGGACGACAACTATGAATCCATTCCAACAGTACAAACTGGCGATGACTCGGCGGCACTTCTTTGGTCGTTCGGCCTGCGGGTTGGGAGCGGCGGCGCTTGGTTCGTGCCTGAATCCCAGTATCTTCGCGAACGATCTGGCTGCCGGAGGCGACGTTGCCACACACGGGATGATGCCCGCCCTGCATCATGCTCCCAAAGCCAAACGGATCATCTGGTTGTTCATGGCCGACGGTCCGTCGCAACTCGACCTGTGGGACTACAAGCCGAAGTTGGGTGAGTACTTCGATAAGGATCTGCCGGAATCCGTGCGCAACGGTCAGCGCATCACCACGATGACATCGGGACAGACACGTTTCCCCTGTGCCCCTTCGATCTTCAAGTTCGCTCAACACGGTCAGCATGGCGCCTGGATCAGCGAACTG
>CBIHQO010000563.1:0-5010 GCA_966211735.1 uncultured Schlesneria sp. | reverse complement strand
GCTGAATTCGGCCACGTAATCGACGACAGCCTGTTCCAGCCGTGAAGACCCCCAAGCGGCTGCCTTGGGATCTTCGAATTGGAGCGCGGCCACCAGATCGCTGTCGATCTTGTGCTGCTGTTCGACGATCAGAGCCACATCCTGGTCGGATTCTTTTGTTGAGATCAATGGCCAGGCAAAATGACGAATTGCCCAGACACCTCCTGCCACCCACCCCAGCAAGACGACTCCGCGCAACACAACCGGCAAAGTAAAGGACCAGTCGCACCAGAACGCGGCGACCAGCAGCCACAGTGCAAATGCGAGAGGCGCGCAGACGGCGCTGCCCCAGCGTACGGCGGCTCGTGACCGCCGCAGGCCGCTGAGTCGAGTTCGAAGAGTGGCGAGTTTCGTTTGCATCAGAATCTAAATCGTCTTAAGCCAGGTTCACTAGTTTACGCACAAACCATTCCATCATCAGAGCCGTGATCACGACGCCGAACGTCAGCCAGGTGCTCCAGAGTGGCAGAATCTCGACGCTGGTTTCACGCAGTCGCGGCGCCGAGAAGTCTTCGGTGAAGTGATCCACATCAGTCAGGTCATAGGCTTTGCCGTTCGTCTCCGCCGAAATATTCCTCTGCAGGGAAACGTTGCGAACGGGATTGCGCCGCTCGACAGAAACGTTCGCCACATCAAAATTGATTTCGGCCGCTTCATTGGCGACGGGGTCCGTGACGCGCAAGCGATATTCGCCACCGTTGAACACCGGGATCCGTGTTTCGAAGACCCCTGGTTTTAACTGTGGAATGCTGAAGATTTGCGATCGATTCCCATCAGAATCGCGATCGGGGCGAACCAGCTCAGCAACCAATCGATGATCCGGGACATCCTTCGCGTCGAGCGGTTGGAATTCCTTATCGTAGGCTTCAATCGTGATCAGCACTTGATCGTCGGCTCGATACTGCTGCTTATCTGTGCGAACGACAAAACGTTTGTGACTGCCTAGCGCATGGCTCAAACCCAGTCGATGGATGAGCTGACCCCAGAACTGGCGATAGTACTCTTCGCCGTACAATCGTCGCAGACGCCACATTTCATTGAACGCGAGGTAAACGACTTCACCACGGCCATACTGGCGCACGGCGATCAGTGGCTGCGGAGTTTTGCCGTCGACGCACATTTCAGTGGGGTGCTCGGCCAGGACTTGCGTCCCTTTGATTTCCAGGCGGCGAACTGGTTGGAACCAGGGGAGCTTGCCCACGTTGTTCCAGCCCTTCAGGTTTTCCTGATCGGTCTGACCAAGTCGCATGAAATCGTATTGAGCAGCAATTGGCGTGAGGGCCAATCGGAATTCTTTGTCATCGCGACGTTTACCATCAGGATCGACGACCACGGGAAGCATGTCTGCCAAGGCCGTTTCGGCCAATTGCCCAGGACCAAATCGAGGACCAGCCATGACAACCAGACCACCGCCAAACTGGCTGACAAATTCTTTCGTCATTTCGCAGAAGCGAGAGGTCAGTGCCGATGCGGGCATGTCTCCCAGGAAGATGACATCATTCTGGAAGAACTGACTGCGAGGCAATGTGAGGCTGGGCAGGAACAGTTCATTGGTTTCACGTACGACGGGATCTGCCGAACGAATGAATGTACGGAAGCCTCTGGTCCCCACCAATTTGTCGCGATGAAAGACCTCTTTGACGAAACGCCATTCCCAGGTCGGTTCGTATTCCACGAACATTAGTCGCAGGAAGTCATCGATGATTTTGACCTCCCGTTCGGCCTTGTTGTTCTGGACGACAACTTCACCGTCGACAGGATCAATTTCCGCAGTGAAGATAAATCGGCCAGTCGCCACGGGTGTGTATGGGAATTCCACCTGCTCGCTGGATCCAGAGATCGTCACCGTCTTCTCGCCCACCAGAGTCCGCGCAGGTTCTTCCCCCGTCATGTCACCTGGCTGATGAGCGTAAAGTCGTACGTGAGCGGATGTGTTCTCTAGTTCTCGCTGACGAACGGTCACATTGATCGTAGACGATTCGGCCTTCTTCATCGTGGGCGGAGCGAGCAAATCAACGCTGAGATCGATCGCGGTCAAAGGGCCGACACCGACCGTGAAAATGGGGACGCCCAATTTCTTAGCCGCAGCCAAGGGGGGCGTGCCAGCGTTTTGATCGAAGTCGCTGATTACCAGCACTGCGGCCAAGTTGTCTGAGGCATGCTTTCGAGCCAAGTCTTCAAACGCATCACCGAGAGCTGTGACCGAGCCCGTCGTCTGCCAATCCAGATTCGTTGGGACACCAGTCTTTGAATCGCCCGAATTCAGTGAACGTACTCCTTCGCCATCGGCAAAAGTGAATAGTCGCAATCGGTAGTTGGCTTGCAGTCGTTCCAACAGATTTTTGTCTTTGCGAGCCAGCAGCGCCCTGGCATAGTCGGCGCGTGCCGGCCGTTCGGCTTCACGGTAATGAGATTTCTGATACGCAGCCAAGTCGACTGCCTTGGCGACTGCGTCGCGTTCTTCGGCGGGGAGTTCATCCGGAATCGACATGCTGTCGCTACCATCAAGCAGCATCCACAACACCGGCTTTGGTTCACTGACGAAGATCAATTCCAGCGTTGGATCAGCGAGTATCAGCAGTAGTCCACACAACGCGACAGCTCGTAGCGTGGCGAGCACCAAACGAGTTGGTCGATGCCCTCGCGCTTGCCAGCGAAGATAGAACCAGACGGAAAGAGCAGCCAGAGCAATGCAGCCGAAGACGACCAGCGCGGGTTGCGCGTGAGCCCATGCCGAGCCAAACGACACATGTGCCGAGTCGATCCTCGACACGTTGTCGTAACCCAGCATTCGGCCTATCGTCGACATCCAGTTCATTTCCCAACCTTGACCAGTGGCGCTGCGCCAAAACTAATTGATTTCGCTCGATGCAGATTTCTTCCGACCGAGCATCGGCCAGGCCAATACCAGTTGCTCCAGCAGCAAGCTTCCCAGCACGCAGCAAGCAAACAGTTTCCACAAATCCTGCCCACGTCGCGTGCCCCCTTCGACCTGGATCGGTTCATCCGCGGTCAACACACGCACGTGCTCGTGCCCCAACTTCTGTTGCAGATCGGCGACCGCGAGTGAGACGAGATTCGATTCGGCTTCCGCACCGTTAACAGCGAGTGGAATCTCATCAATTGACGCGGATGCCGAGCCAGGTGCCGATTCGTCGGCTCGTTCGGCCGCGATGAGGTACGTTCCAGCAACGACGGGGCGACGAATCAAGACCCCAGAAACATCCGAGCCGATCGCTTCCAGGTTCAGCGGTTCACGCTGTCCTGATGGTCGCGTGACGGTCAGTCGCTGATTATTTCGGCGTTCCATCGGCACGGCGATTTTTTGGCCCGCGTGAAAGTTACGAGCGGGAAGCGTGGCTTCCATGAGTTGGCAGAAGGTGCGATGAAACATGTACATCGCGCCCGAGCCGCGTAGCAAGTTCCAATTGGAGCTGACACCGCTGCTGAACATTACCACGCGACCCGCTCCAATTGATCTTTCGATGACAAATGGGACGTCGTTCTTGTCGAAAGTGGCCAACACTCGCGGCATGTCGCGTTTAGCCAGATCTGCGGGTGCCAGGCTACGATCAACGAGCGGCATCGGTGATCGCCAATTCCACCATGCGGGCTCAATCGACCGGTATTTGCGATCCTCTTCTGCATCACGCGCCGAGGCTGTTTGCTCGGTCGAGCGAGCGGATTGGCGCGATGCGTATTGGTCGAGAAATGACTTCTCTTCGGTTAGCCGCTGCAATTCCGCTTTCTGCATCGCCTCCAGATTTGGCCCCGTGACTTCGAACTTCGCGGCTTTGAAGAATGGAGTCGCTTCGAACAGCGAAGCGAGTGATTGAGGATCTTCGCCGTCAACCTGAAAGTAGTCATGCTGCATCGACGCGAATCGCGCGAAGAAGGCCTGCACTTGTTGAGGTGCCTCTTCTGGAGTGACTCCCAGTGCCTTGGGCTCTAACGGGGCGGGCAGGATGCCGCGTCCATCCAGCCAGGCTCGTTCCTGCCAGGCGACAGAGTCGAAGTGCGCGCCCGCTAGAATGACCAACGGCCCCCCTTGCTGGACAAATTCCCGCAGTATCGAGACCAATGCCTCATCAGGCCGCTCAACACCCGCGATGACGACCAGTCGAGCCGATTCCAGAAGTTCCTGAGTCACCTGCTCGGGCCGGACATGTTCGATATGGATCAGTCGTCGCTGCGATTTATCGCTGCTTGACCGGGGAGCCATCAAATGGCGCAACGCATATGTTTCGCCGATCTTGTTCTTTTCGAGATTCTCGTCGTCGCCGTATTGATCCACGAATACGACAGGCAACGAAGCAACGATCGGAACGACGATCTGCTGATAATTATCGGAGGGCAATTGATCGGATGATTGTCGTTCGGATTGGACGACGATTGTTGCCACGGCGGAACCCGGCTTGAGTGGATCGGCGACAACGTCGAATTGATGTGTGAATTCGACTTCTCGCGATTGTCCGGGCGACAACTCCACGGACTGGCTGGCAACTTCGGTCCCGTCGATCAACAGCCGCACTTGTGCTTCAAATGGGGTGGCGTCTTTGGATGGTATCGCGTTGGAAGCTTCGATGCGCGCCAATAGCCGGCAAGGAACCTCGGCGCTGGCCAAGCCGTCCTCCAAATGCAGATTTGAAACAAAGACATTTGTGGCGGAGGCAGTGGTGACATCAACGACCTGCATCCCGGTCAGTTGTTTCAGCAATTCAGGAGCGACCCCGGACTGCCACTGGTTCGCTTGGAGGTCGGTGATCAAGACGACGCGTTTCGTGGGCAGATCCGGCAACTGCTGACAGGCTTGCTGCGCCTGCTCCAGTCCATATCGAACGCTTCCCTCGGTATCGACCAGCTTGACTCGTTCGAGCTGCCGCCTGGCGTCATCCTGATTTTGATATGAATTTAATGTGAACGACTGATCTTCCGCACCGGCGAGCGGTAAAACTGTGATTCGACTTTCGG
>CBIHQO010000562.1:0-5012 GCA_966211735.1 uncultured Schlesneria sp. | reverse complement strand
TGGATCGTCGCGGGGTGGCGGTCCGAGCCGGACATCACTGCACGATGCCCCTGCATGAACTGCTGAATCTGACGGCGACGACCCGCGCGAGTCTCGCATTCTACAATACCCTCGCTGAAGTCGATGCCTTGGTCGATGGTGTGCATGCCGCGCGAAAAGTCTTTCGATTGAAGTAACGCGAGATCTTGTTCGAAAAGCGAAGCCGGGCGTGAACTTTCCGTCGCATTGCGGATAGACTTGAGCGGCGAACCTTTTGGCATCACCAGTGTCGTTGGTGACGCGGCCTTTCGTTTCGATTTGCGCCGATTCCACCAGGTTCGTCAGGCTCTATTTGTCGGAAACCGTCATGCCAGATGTCGTCGCGCCCCGTTTCAGTCAACGGTCTCAATGGGCCAAAGATCAGGCCATCAGTTTTCTGATGCAGCAGGCCGTCGAGAATCGCGATGTCATTTCGCTGGCCGCGGGTCTGGTTGACGAAGCCAGCCTGCCGGTGATTGAATGTGGTCAGTCGGTTGATCATCTGTTCGACGATGAGGGAAAAGCGCGGCAGGCACTGCAGTACGGCACGACCGCCGGAGCCGATCGACTGCGCGAACAATTGCGAATCCATCTGGCGCGCCAGGAGCACTGCACGGTCGACGAGTTGAAGGTGGATACCAGCCGCTTCGTCCTGACGACCGGGTCACAACAACTTCTCGCCTTGGTCGCTGATGCCTTGTTCGATCCGGGCGACATGTGCCTGGTCGCCGCACCAACATACTTCGTTTTTCTGGGTGTGCTGAACGGCGTCGGCGCACGAACGATTGCCATCGACACCGATGAGCACGGGCTACGGCCAGAAGCCCTCGAAACCGAACTCGCTCGATTGAACGTGGCGGGTGAGCTCTCCAAAGTGAAGCTGATCTACTTGGTCAGCTACTACGAAAATCCGAGCGGCGTGAGCCTGGCCACCGAACGTCGCCGCCAGATCGTTGAGATCGCCAAGCGGTGGTCTCGGTATCAACGTTTGTTCGTTCTTGAAGACGCCGCGTATCGGGAACTGCGTTACGACGGCGAAGAGCGCCCCAGCGTCTGGGGCTGCGACGATACGCGTGACACCGTGATTCTGGCTCAAACATTTTCGAAAAGCTTCTCGCCCGGTGTCCGCGTCGGTTATGGCGTGCTTCCGGCCGAACTGGTCGGTCCTGTCTGCGACCTGAAAGGGAATCTCGACTTTGGGTCGGCGAACCTGAATCAGCACCTGCTGGCGACAGTCTTGTCATCGAGCAAGTATGTCCCGCATGTCGCAGATGTCTGTACGGCCTATCGGACCAAACGCGATGCCATGCTGCAGGCATTGGATCGCGAATTCAAAGACCTGCCCGAAGTGACCTGGCTGCGCCCCGAAGGAGGCCTGTACGTGTGGCTGTCAGTCCCCGATCGCATCGAAACGGGCTTCGCCAGCGAGATGTTCCATCTGGCGACGAAGTCCCATCGTGTCATGTATGTCCCTGGTGAACTCTGCTATCCCAGCGGCTCGCCCCGCCAGAAAAAGAATCAGATGCGCCTGAGTTTCGGGGTTCAAGATACGGCTGGAATCGCAGAAGGGATCAAGCGCCTGGCCGCTGCCGTGCGGGAGCGCCTGCAGAGCGCCGGCTGATGCTCGTTTGGATTTGGGATTGAGTGCCACTGGTGGCAGCTCTGGGCCACCAGTGGCTTCGCGTTGCTGCGACAGCTTTGATCGGGAAACGAGCGTGTGCAACATTCAGTGTCACCACGCATTGTTTACTCTTTGACACATCGGCGAGACACTGGCGACGCAAAGCCGTCTCCAGTGGCACCCGAAATGACGTTTCTTGCAAGGAGAATTCCTCTCAGGCCCAAGGGGCCGGTAGTTTGTCCAGCCAGGGCCCTTTGGCGCCCTTTGGCCCTGGAATCAAGCCCATCAATAAGTTTTCTCAGGGCTGAAGGGCCGTGCATTTCAGGTGTCGGTTCGCGAAAACTGCTTTGTCCTTGTCGTCTCGCCCGATTTAAGACATTCAGCCCCGAGAAGTCTTGGCGAGTCGCCTTCTTTGCTCGGCAGCTAGCAAGAATCGCCTCCAATCGGAATTGGCTTTAGCCCCTCAGTCGATACCCACCATGTAGAATTCTTCCCATAGTACATTGTGTAGGCCCAATACTGTTCCGATTCATGATAGACGATGTCCGTTCCCGCAATGCCACCAGTGTGTGCCCAATACCAATTAATCCTTGCGAACGCTTCCTCTTCGGAAACTCCAAAATCTTGCATCAGTATCGAGGCAATTTCTTTGCAGAACATCAAACCACGTTTGTCGGTGCGTATCTTTAGCAAGTCACTCATTGCAATAGTCCGCCCATCAACAAGTCCCAGCCTTGAGGAGTATGAAAGGATGCTTGATGACCCCACGCCCCTGGGCCGCCCCTTCCCTTACGCCATCCCGGGATTAAAGGATCGGCCCTCCAGGCCTCAAGAGATATTATGGGGGCCTGTTCCGGGGCCGAACGGCTGGGCAAAGTTCCGGTCCCCTTGGGCCTGATGACAAAGACCAAAGCATCTCAAGACGAGAACATCCGAGATGTGTAGACCTGTGGCTCGAAGTTCTCGACATGGCTGTGTCTTCGATCAAAGACGGTGTCCCAAATCACTTCCCCAGCGAAAACACAGGTTTCGTCGCTGGCAGCACACCCAGCTTGAAGCTGGTGGGATGGTCTGGTGATCGATAGACACGATGAGTCGCTCGCTGAAAGTCTTCGGGCTTGGCGAAGTAAATATTGGGCACGTAGGTTTGCGGGTTGCGATCCACCAGCGGAAACCAGGTGCTCTGGATCTGGATCATCAATCGATGTCCCTTCTGAAATCGATGCAGGACATCGAGTAGCTCGAACTTCACCTGTGTGGGTTCGCCTGGTTTGAACGGTTCTGGCTTCGCGTAATCCTTGTGGAAGCGACCGCGGAAGACTTCGCTGCGGACCAGCATCTGATAGCCCGCCAGCGGCGTCGCTTCTGGAGCATCGGGTCGCACATCGATCAACTTCACGACCCAGTCCGCATCGGTACCGGTAGTCGAAACCCACAGGTCTGCCGCGAGAGGCCCGGCCACGACCATGTCTTCTTCAAGCGGCTCAGTTTGATAAGTCAGCACGTCGGGGCGGCGTGACGCAAAGCGTTGATCATCGACCATGTATTCAATGGTCATCTTGGGAGTGATGATTTCGCAGTACGGAACAGGCTTGTTCGGATCGCTGACGAATTCGTCGAACGCGTTTTTTTCCGTGGCCCCGGACCAGGCGAGTTTGCCGCCGTTCTGCAGGTAGAGTTGCTTCGTCTCTGCCTTGCTGGGGGGCCAGTGATCAAACGTTCGCCAATGATTGGACCCCGTCTCGAAGACAATGGCTTCAGCGGGGGCGGGAAGGTTGGCATCCTTCAGGTACTTCTCGAAGAACGGCAATTCGATCTCGGCGCGATAGAACGCACTGGTCTTGGAGCCGAAGGGGACCGCACCTAATTTCTCGCCATCGCCTGATGCCCATCCACCATGATGCCACGGGCCCACGACCAGTACATTGTTGACCTTGGGGTTCTGTTGTTCGATCGACTGATACGTCTTGAATGACCCGTACAGATCCTCTGCATCGTACCAACCCGTGACGACCATCACCGCGGGGGCGACGTTTTTCAGATGCGGAATCAGGGCTCGCTTCTGCCAGAACTCATCCCGATTGGGGTGAGTCATCATCTCTTTCCAGAACGGGATCGAGCCCTTCAGGTACAGCTTGTCGATGTTCTCGACCGACCCCGCTTCCAGGAACATCTTGTAACCATCGGGAGTTGGATAAACATAGGGCTTGGTCGGCTCGGTCGTCGGCTTGGGACGTTCCGTAGCATTTCCGGTCAGCCAGCGAAAGGCATGGGCAAGGAAGAACGACCCGTGATGCAGGAAGTCATCGAAGTACCAATCCCCAACAGGGGCCTGCGGCGACACGGCCTTCAATGCCGGATGAGCATCAATCATCCCGGCGGCCGCGTAGAACCCCGGATACGAGATTCCGGCCATGCCGACTCGACCGTTGTGATTGGGGATATTCTTCAGCAGCCAGTCGATCGTGTCATAGGTATCAGAACTCTCATCAACATCGGCCGGCTTGGTCTTGGAGGGCAAGTGCGGCGTGACCTGCGTGAACTCCCCTTCCGAGGCGAAGCGACCTCGCACATCCTGATTCACGAAGATGTATCCCGCTTTGACGAACAGTTCGCTGGGGCCCAGGCGCGCGGGATACTTGTCTTCCCCATAGGGAGCGACGTTGTACGGCGTTCGCTTCATCATGAAAGGGTAGGTGCGAGTGTTATCGCGAGGAACAAACACGGACGTAAACAGCTTCACGCCGTCCCGCATCGGGATCATGTGCTCGGACTTGATGTAGTGCAGTCGGATGTAGTTTTCCAACTGCGTCGGTTCCTGAGCGACGGCGCGGACCGGATTCACGCCTGACAAGACAGAGGTCGCCAGCATTACGCCCAGGAAGATTCGCATCAGAGGGTTCCTTTTGATTCGATCGAGCCGCGTCGCGCGGAGCATAGATTGACGCTTTAGCATCCAATCGCCAAGCGTAGCTACCAAATGACAGTGGCCCCTCTTCTCGTAGGGGGGGGCCAATCCGCCATTCGTCGCAGCATACGAAGAGCAATGCAGTCAACGCTCGATTCAGAGACCAAAACCAAGGCGACTGGCTGGAAGCCCATCCTACGAAAGTCCCCTTTTCGAAAAGTGATTGCGTAACCCAACGATCCGACTTACTATTGCGTAATCTGCGTGATCGGAAAATCACCCACTCCCGGCAAGCCCTGATGTTTTCGAGGTCGATGCGACTTGGTGCAGTCCTGTTGGCGCTGGCTCAGCTAGGCGTCGGGGGCTTCTACGCACCGGCTCATCGTCTGCTGAATCACTCTAAATTGCTTAATCGAACGGCCGTGGCTGAAGTTCCCCGCCCGACTCATCATTGTTCGCATCACC
>CBIHQO010000561.1:0-5016 GCA_966211735.1 uncultured Schlesneria sp. | reverse complement strand
CGCGGCTCGGCAGGAGCCTCGCCCTCCCAAATACAGCAACCACATTCGGAATCCCGTACCAGATCGAATTCATCGCCGTGCGTTTGCACTCGGCCTTCACTTCGTGCAAGGTATTGGGGTCCATCTCAACTCCATTGATGAAAGTATTGCATGGCTGCTCTTTCTGTCAGGTCGTTGTTTCGGGGACTGGCAATCGCCAGCATCGCGTTCACAACTCTCGGAACCGTCGTCGCGGATGAATCCCCGTCGTCGCGGTACCTATATCCACTGGCGCCGGCCAAGGCGGGCGATCCACCGACGTTTGTGATCGACACGACTGATATTGCTGACGCAACGGACAGCATCCGTTGGGCGGAAGAATCGAAAACCCTCTGCGAGCAGTGGTACCCGATCATCCTTCGATTCTTGGCGACCGAAGATTGGACGCCTCCGAAGGAAATCAAACTGGTCTTCAAGAAGGATTTGAAGGTCCCCGCTTACGCTCAAGGAAGTAATATCACCATCAGTGCGGAATGGGCTCAAAAGCATCCCGACGACTTTGGATGCGTGATCCACGAACTGACACACGTCATCCAGCAGTATCCCAATCAACGGGGGAAACCAGGTTGGCTGGTGGAAGGGATCGCCGACTACATTCGCTTCTGGAAGTATGAGCCGGAAGTCCCGCGTCCGCGAGTCGACAAAGAGAAGGCCAGCTACCGCGACAGTTACCGGACCACAGCCGCCTTCCTGGCTTGGATCGCCTGGAAGCACGACAAGCGTATCGTGAGAAAGCTAGACAAAGCGCTTCGTGAAGGAACTTATTCCGACGCGATTTTCGGTGATGTCACCGGTCGCAGCCTGGACGCACTTTGGGAGGAGTTCGTTGCACGGTAGTACGCGAATTCGACTACTGCTGGCTATCGAGAACGAGTTCCAGATACGACCGCCGCTCGGGTTGCGTGAGATTGAGCTGTTGTGCGAGGCTCAAGATCGCATCCCGAGCCTGGTCGCGGCCCGCTTCGTCGACGACCAATTCAATCTCCAGAAACGTCCCGACCGCGGGGACGACATCCATCGCCAGATCGTATCGTTGTCTGTTCCAGTTCAGTACCCACGGCGTTCGCGTCTTGTGAACGCTGTGAACACTCCGGAAACCGAGTGCGATCAGCATTTCCGCTGTTTGCTCGGCGATGTCTGGGCCGTCCGCAATTGCGATCTCGATTTCTCGACGCATCTTGGTGGCCTTGTCGACGACAGGCCCCTTATACGTCAGGCAATTGCTCGATCCGACCGAACGGATTCGGAAGGCTTCATCGGTCACGCGGAAATCGCGAGCGGGATGATTGAAGTAACGATCAACCTGTTCGACGGGCGTGCCAGCGACAGCCTTCAATTCCGCTACTAGCGCGGCCACCAATTGTTGACTCTCTGACAGCCGGAACTTCAGTTCGACTTCGTAGAGCATTTGATAAAAACCAATCGTTAAAACGGAGGCCTACTTCAATCCAAGACCCTGCGCGGCGCGATCCACGCTCGCTTCAAACTGCTGTTCTGCAGCGGACACTTCCAGAAGATCGCCTTGCATCATTCTTGGCAGTTCGTGCCGCACTGCAAACCGGAGCGTTTGTTTGACAGAAGTGTCAGCACTCGTGGTTTGCTTGAGTTCGCGAACCATGGTGCGTTTGGCGGCGGCGGCCCGCTTGCGAATGGCGCTGAAGTCCGGCGACGGAGAGTTACGTTCTGTGTGAACATCGTCAAGTATCACCCTGAGTTCGCGATAGCATCGAAGATTCTTCGCATGGTCGCTTCGATCTTCCACGACGAACATTGCGATCAAACCAATCATCAACATGCTTCCTGCAAGAAGCAGAATGGCACCCGATGCGATCCAGAAAAACGGTGAAGACCGCAGGATCGCGGATGATTCAGAAATCGAGATGATGACGTGATCCAGATCCGGTTTCGGCTCTTCTGACATCGACCATCTCCCGTCGCCAGTTCGAGCACCTAAGAAACAGGTATGGCTCGAATGTCATGGATTTGTCTCAAAACTGGCCACGATTAGCCAGCGTCTGTTGTCCGCAAAGTGTTACGCCTCCGAAACACCTCTTGCTGAAACGATGGTGTCCGGCCTATCGTTTCCGGTAGCACGGACGCACGTATCCATCCGTATCGATCTACCATTCGGTTTTTGGGGGCATCATGTCTCGAATTGTTCAAACAATGTTTTGGAGTCTGGTCGTAACGACGACGTGTCTGTTTCCCCAGCAAGTCGAGGCCCAAGCGCGCTTCGGCGTGATCATCGGAAATGGCGGCGGCGTACGGATCGGTGTCGGCAACGGGTACTACGGTCCCGGGTACGGTGCCGGCTATGGACCAGGATATGGGCAAGGGTATGGGTATCGCGGTTATGGAGTCGGCCCGGTGGGGGTCGGGGTTGCTCCCGTGGCACCGTTGTCACCTCGACCGCTTTATGTGCCACCCCAGCAGCCACTGTATGCTCCTCAACCCCAAACTCTGCCTCAGCAACAATCGTTGATCTCTCCCACGCCGATTGCGGACGGAGGCGAGATCATCATTTTCAACCCTGCCAGCACCGGCCAGGACGTTCGCTATTTGCTCAATGGTCAACTCTACACAATGCCTGCGGGAACCAAGCAGAGCCTGACCAACGACCGGACCTGGACAATCCAATATGAGGGTACACCCGGTCAAGTCACGTCATATTCCCTGGTGGCAGCGAAATACAAGTTCAAGCCGACCGACACCGGAGTTGGTTTGTTCCAAACCCAGGACACTCCCGAGTCGACGTTAACCCAGGGATCGCAAGCATTGCCGCCCGCTCCACAACCGGATGCGACCCCGGTACCGAACCCGCCAGAAGCGCCAATTCCGGATCTGGATGCGACCGTGATTCCGTCCCGGCCGAGTCTGAAGACGACGCCTTAGGCAAACGTCAGCAATAAAACGATCGATACCGCCTCGTCAGGTCTGGCCCTGACGAGGCGTTCTGCTTGAGTGGGCGGAGGTTTGGCAGCGTCAATCGTGAAGACTCAATCTCTTCGCGAGATTGGCTACGACGTGATGCAGTTCTGACCTGGCACGAAGCTCAGGCCACTCGCACCGCTTGCAGGTGCGAACAAATGCCGTGCAGGCGTTCCCAGGTGTAGATCCCTGACGCGTGAGCATCGCTCCAGACAACTTTCAGAGCATAGTTGCCTGAATAACCGAGTTCGACCGGATGAATATCGTCAGGAATCATCTCCGGCCGCACCATCCGTTCGCCAGTGATTTCATGGATGCACTGAGCGCAGGGGCACTCGACTCGCACCAGCTTGAACGGCAGACGATACGTGGCCCCATCGGACCACGTGATCTCCAGCATGCCAACATCTTTCAGGGCACGCAGAGCGGTAGGAACAACAGACATTGAGAGCATCCGATCAGGGCGTAACAACTTCAACAGACCTTAACGCCCACATCGTATTCAAAAAGGGATGCCCTGTCGCGGACGAAGGGCATCCATTGCGAAATCAATGCTTGATCTGCTCCCAGTACTCCATAAAGGCATCGGGCTTGAATTTGGGGCTGTTGTCGGAGTCGTGGCATTGGATGCACAATTCCGTACGAGCTTGCTCTAATGTTCTTTTGACGCTCGCGCGAGCCGCCGTGACATCGTCCATCTTCAAGTCCGCCGCTTTAGCCACGAGAGCTTCTTCCAGGGCAGTGTGCTTACTACCCGGTCCGTGACAATTCTCACACTGCTGACCGACCAGATGCTTAGACTTCTCTTCGGTGATGTATCCCGACTCGAACCGCAGCATCTGCTGTGGTTCCCAACCCGTGACGTGGCACGACAGACATTCAGGATCGTGGATTCTGACAATCCAGTCTTTGTCGCCGGGATGGCCAACCTTCAGACTCTGCAGACCGTCGGCATGCTTGGACCCTTTCCAAACTTTATACGGCTCCTCATGGCATTTCGCACATTTGTCAACGCCCACAAATGTGTTCCCGGACGGATGACGCAACAGCAGTTCATCGGACGTGGCCAGCGACTCATCCTGCAGTTGCTGTTGATAATTCCTCATCAAATCGCGCATGTGTTCGTCGTTTTTGAACCGCGTATCGTCCAGTTCGACCAGATCAATGCGGAACGGATGCTCGGCATCGTCGGGGTAGTAGCCCAACACGCCAATTCGCTTTCCTTTTTGGCCCGCTTCCAGAATCCACGTCTTGCCAACGACGATCGGCTTCGCTTCAGGTTCCTCAGGACCGCCCGCTGTCAGGATGATTTTGAACTGAGGATATTTCTCGGCCAGTTCTTTAGCCTCGGCTTCGCTGCCATGCGACAGCAGGACCATGAACGCAGGCTTTTCCGCTTCCATCTTCTCGATGACGCCAGGCAGCACCTCGGCAGGGTCTTTGATGGTGATGTTGAAGTTATTTCCGACGGGAGCAACGTGATCGCGCAGGCTGGCCCCAATGACAGAGGTCACGCCGACTTTCACATCACCCACCTGAACCATCCGCCAGGGGACGGGCCAGCCCAGATCCGGTTGATCGAACAGCACGACGTTTGCGCTGAGCAAGGCGACAGACTTCTTCAGTTCCTCAGGGTCGGCAATCTGTTGTTGCAACAGAAAATCGGCACCCAGCTTGAGTTCTTCTACCCCCAACGCCAAACCCGCATAGTTCATCGACTTCAGGGCATCGAAGATCAGCAGGAACTTGATCTGATCCTGCCGGCGGCTTCGTTTGAGGGTTCCACCGACATCCAAACCAGACAGCGGCCATTTTCGATCTTTCGCCAACATGCGAACCAAGTCGGCGCGGCGGGCCATTCCTCCCAGTTGATGCAACGAACATCCACAAGGCTCGAAGTAGCCGTGCTGTTCACCTGTCAGCAAGAATGCGGCGGCCGGCTTTTTCCAGTCAGACAAGGGAGGTTTGTCGTCGTTGGAGACCGTTGGTTTCTCTCCAGCCAACGAGGGAGTGGTGCCTGATTTCTCCGGCCCCTTACCTTCAACCTTT
>CBIHQO010000560.1:0-5019 GCA_966211735.1 uncultured Schlesneria sp. | reverse complement strand
CGCTCAGTTGATAACACCAGCCGATGACTGCCGCCGAATAAAAGCCAGCTTGCAGAATCAAGAGCACCCGGTAAGCAGACAGTTCCAGCAACCAGAGGTTGGCAGCCAGGGCGACCAGCATTAGCACAGGTGACGCCAACCTCAGCAGTTTATGGGAGACGTATTCGAACCAGAGCGGATTGCACCAGGGAAGGGTCCATTGCGGAAACAACGTGACAAGTTGAGCCACCCCGGCAATCGTGCGCCGCTTGCGAACGGACTCTTGCCGGGTCGATTTTGACGGTTCGTCGAAGACCTGGGCACCTGGCTCGAACAGGCACCGATAGCCGCGCACGACGGCCTGCATCGGGATCGCGACATCGTCGAGAATGGTCGCCGCGGGAATCGGCTGGAAGAGTGATCTACGGATCGCGTAGCAGGCCCCGGTAGCCCCGGGTACGCCGCGACCGCGGCTTTCGCAGCGACGGATGAATTTTTCGTATCGCCAGTAAAATCCAATCCCCGCGGCAGCAGTGGTCTGCGTCGGATCGCTGCGCAGGACAAGCTCGCCAGAGACGACGCCCACGGTCGGGTCATCGAAGTGTTCTAACAGACGCTGGATGCAGTTGGGATCAAAGAGCTGGCGAGCGTCTGCCAGCAGGACGATGTCGGAATGGCAAGTCGGAACCAGATCGTTCAAGACCGAAGGTTTGCCGCGTCGGCTTGCGAACGAAACAACTTTCACTCGATCGTCGCTGTGAGCAGTCAGAATCCGCGCCGTCTCGTCTGTCGAACCGTCGAGCCCAATCAGAATTTCGCGGATGGCACTCCCATTGGTGGACGCCAGCAGACTCTCGATCTTCTTCGGCAGAGTTTTCGCCTCATTGTGAGCCACAATCACGATGGAGACGGACCGCTCGCCCGCTTGCAAAGCAGGCGAGTCCGCAGTGGCTCTATTTGTTCGCGCCTTCAGCCAGACCAGCAATGGATAGCCGATGTAGATGTAGCCAACGATGCCGAGGCACGTCCAGAGCATGAGTTGCAGTCCAATGATCAGCGTCATGTTCAGGTTCCGCGCCTGCGCGAGTGACTCGCCACCAGAGTATTGAGTAAATCTGCCAGTTGCCGTGATTGCGACTTGCGACTGAATTCGTCCAAAGCCGATTCATCGATCTCTGTGGGCTGCGTATCACCGTGAGTCGCCAGGCGCTGCTTCAGCCAGTTGCTGATCTCATGCACCTGGCTCGGAACAAATTGGCCCTGAGGATAGAACCGGTGAACGATCTCTGCGGTTTCTCCCGAGGGGCTGATTGTCAGCATGTCTTTGCGAATCGCCAGATACTCGAACAACTTGGCGGGGACGACTCGGTCTGCTCCCGGCACGTCGCTGAGCAGAAGGCACAGACTGCTGGCGGATCTGAGCCATTGCAACGCTTGCGAGTGCTCGCAGTAGTCAATCGTGATCAACTTGGCGGCAGTATTCTTCAGGCGATCCAGGAAGGCGAGTTGTTCCGGCGTCTTGCGACCAACGCAAACAAGCTCCAACTTGGCGGACAGGTCCGGGCAATTGCTGTCAAGATGCTCGATGGCGCGTACCAGCGGGTTGACATCGGTCAGGTTCCACAAGGTTCCGATATAGACCAACCGGAACTTACCGCGTTCGGGACGCATCGCATCGCAGGCGACATCTTGCGAGGCCACCTCACACGGAGCAAAGTCTTCCGTGTCGAAGCCATTGTAAATGCAGGAAGCCGGAATCGGATGATGAAGGTCCGCCAACTTCTCTGCCAGCGCTTGCGTACTGCGTTGCGTGGTCGCGACTACCGCGTCTGCGCGAAGCAACAATCGACGTTGCATGCGAGATTGAACCATTCGCGAGATCCAGTCGCGTTGCGCATTCTCCAGATACTTGCCGCTCAGATCCCATTCATCCCGATAGTCCAGAACCAGCGGCAGACCAAAGCGGCGCTTGAGAGCAGTTCCGATATAGAAGCTGGAGTAAGCCGGTGCCGTCACCAGGATCGCGTCGTGCGGTTGCTCACGAAGGGCATTGCTGCCGACTCGAATGGCGTTGTAATTCCAAAGCACTTGCGGGTCGGGCTGCAGCGCAAGCTTAACGCAGCGCGAAGCCATGCCGCGTGCTGCATTCTTGATTCGTTGGACCAGTCCAGGCGCGGCGGTCGACTGCTGAATGAGGTTTTTCTTGACGCGGTAGTCAGGCTCCCAGGTGCGAGCGCGAATAATGTTCACATCGGCAGGCAGGTCGTGGAGCAGGCTTTCGTCCCGGACGGGGACCGACGGATTTTCGGTCGTCAGCACGGTGACATCCCAGCCCGCTTGCCCCAAGTACTTCGCCCATTTGGCGGGTCGCTGGACACCGGCACCGCCGACTGGCGGGAAGTTGTAGGCGATCAGTAACAATCGCTTCGAGCGTTGCTTAAGCGATGGCAAAAGAATTAGCGGTTCGAGAGTGGCGGCGGACATGGCGACTCAATCAGGGTCAATAGTCTGTGGCACGGTGAAATCAGCTTGAGGTGCTAGCAACGGCGGCCTCTGGCGAGCAAATAGGTGGAGTGATGCCGGCTAACGTCGACACGCTGACAGTTTCGAAGCGATCAAAGATGCCGCGATTGGCGAGTTGTATGATGATTTGAGAAGCCCAAGGATGGTTGTCATGAAACAGCAACACGTCGCCATCCTGCGGGTCATAGGTCGACACCCAAGCTGATACTTCTGCCTCGGAGATCATTCGATAGTCGCGAGGATCGACATTCCACAGCGCCACGTTTTTGCCTTGTTTCCAAAGCCCCCGAAGCTTGGCGAGATTGAGCTCACCCTTCGGCGGACGAACTGTCTGCGGAACGACGCCTGTCAGTGTCGCCAGCAACTCGTCAGTACGTTGAATCTCTTCAAGGAAGAGCGATGGCGATGTCTGCGACGGCTCACTGTGCGACCAAGTGTGGTTTCCCAGTTCATGACCTTCGTCAACAATCCGCTGCACCAAGCCCGGAGCTTGTTCGGCGTTCTTACCGACGACAAAGAAGGTCGCCTGCAGTTGATTGGCCTGCAGAATATCCAGCAGCTTGCCGGTGTGTTCCGGATGGGGGCCATCGTCAAACGTCAGGGCGATGCGTGGCGGCTTTGCAGCGGCCTGTCGAGGTCCGCGCGTCAGCAGCCAGCGTGACGGGACACACGACGTCAGCAGGCGTTTTACGGATTGTCGCAGCAGGTTCATGATTGGCAATGTTTCGGGAGTACGAACTCTTCACCCGTTCGCCCCAGTTCGTTGGCGAAAAAGTTCGTGGACGGCAGACAGACTTCATCTGACCAGCGCGAATTGTCGACTTCGTCCGCAATCACGTCTTTCGGTCGTGTGACTGAAGGGGTGGCAATCGGTAGCGAATTCTGCATTCGGTACGCAGTTTCCAGAATCGGTGCGGATCGGCTTTCCAATACGGCCACCGGACGACGCTGGCCGAAGGAATGCCATCGAGACGTGGGAGCCACAACGGTTCCACGCACTTCATCGAGAACTTGCGACAATCGTCGAGCGGCAGCGCGCAGGGCGAGCGGTTCGAAAACTCGCGGCGGCAGATTGGTGCGACGAATCTTCAACTGCCATTCGATGGCGTCCGCTAGAGCCACCGGGCTTGCGGCTGGGACAAGGCGATCGTGCTTGTTGTCGGCCACTTCCGGGATGCCACCGACATCCGAGGCGACGATCGGAGTTCCGCAGGCGATCGACTCCATCAGGACATTGGGAACACCCTCGGACAGACTTGGCAGAACGGTGAGATCCGCCGCGCGATACCATTCCGGGAGTTGGTTCTGGGGCTGGGCATTCTTCAATTCGACGATGCCGTCGAGTCCCGATTCGGTGATTTGACGTTGCAGGTCATCCTTCAAAGGTCCATCGCCAATCAGGTAGCAATGAAACTTGACTCCTCGGGCCGCCAGCATTTTGCAGGCTTGCACGAGGTGCGTATGACCCTTCACGGGAACGAGTCGCCCGATCGAAACCATGATGGGCCCATTCTCGGGCAGGCCCAAACCGCGACGAGCGACCGTTTTATCTCCCGCCGAGAACAACGTTCGATCGACACCTCGACGAACGACGCGAATTCGTCGCGGATCGACGCCGTCGCGGGTCAATACGTCTGCGATGTTTTCGCTGACGGTGACGATGACATCCGCGTTGGTCATCACGTCGAGAATCTTTTTTTGGCGACCTCCCTGACGACCGAGAAGCAGCACATCGCTGCCGCCGACCATGACGACTGCAGGCACGCCATATCGATGAGCCGCGCGCACGGCGACTTCACCATCGGGATGAGCCCAGTACGACAGCACGACATCGGGACGAAATTCTTTCATCGTCCGGTTCAGTCGTCGCCCCACCGACCAAGCCATCCAACGAGCGTACTGCGTCCTGAGAATCTTGGGAGTGTAGTAGTACGACACGTATTCCGCGGGGACGCCAGAGACGGCCGCGAATTGCGGATCATTCAAACCATTCGGAAGCTTGCCATTCAGGCGAGCCGACCAGGCATCGACAAACGACACCGGCGAAACGACGCGAATCTCGTTCTCACCTGCCATCCCGGCAATCATCGATCGATTAAACGTTCCCAGGCCCGTTTGGACAGGATTGGGATAGGCGTACGAATAAAACAGGACTTTCATGACACTTCCTCATTGATGAATCGCAACCGCGATTCAGCAAATCTATGTCGATATTGCGTCTGTGGCGTCGACTGTTTCGCGATTTGTTGCGAAAGGTTGCGCCGCACCCCGCGAGCGAATCCATTGTCGCGCGGTGGTCGCCAGTCCAGACTTCTTGACGATTGACCTTCCCGCAGACCTAAGCCGCCGGCAAAACCTCAGATACGACAGGGACAAAGCAGCCTGCCAGGTGGGTGGCACGAGCCAGACTGTGCCACTACGCGATTCGCGGTTGGCGAACTGCTGCTTGTACTCTGCATCTCCACCGCCGAAATCGAGACAGGTCGGAGCGTCATGACGCAGCAGATCCTCCACAAT
>CBIHQO010000559.1:0-5024 GCA_966211735.1 uncultured Schlesneria sp. | reverse complement strand
TCCCCGTGATGTATACTCGGTACTCACAAGCCCTCGGCTTTGCACCGCGAGAGCGTAACCAGCTCTCGTTCGTACTGGCTCACGAGAAGGAAGGATCCGACCCGCAACAAGTCTGTCAATCGATCCACTCCTCCACAGGTCTGGCCGCGCGGACTCGCCGCGACATGATCTGGTTTGTGATCGAGTTCTACCTGCGATCGACCGGGATCCCCGTGAACTTCGGGATCACAATCGCCCTCGGCTTCATCGTGGGGACCGCTATCGCTGGACAGACGTTCTATCTGTTCACTCTCGAGAACTTGAAGCAGTTCGGGGCGCTCAAAGCCATGGGAGTCAGCAATGGACGCCTGGTCGGCATGATCCTGTTGCAGGCTACGATCGTCGGCTGCATCGGGTATGGCCTGGGCATCGGCATGACGTCGCTCTTCTTCGAGTCGACGCAAGGTGTCACCGCCTTAATGGGCTTCTACCTCCCTTGGCAAGTCGCCGTGATCGCGGCCGGTGCTGTGGCCGTAATTATCGTGCTTGCGAGCATGATCAGCTTACGCAAAGTGTTGATCCTGGAACCCGCCGTCGTGTTCCGCGGATAGTGAGGTACGCATCATGGTCGCATCAGTGATCGATCAGCCGTCAGCCGCTGCACCCGTCGGTTCCTCGACCGAAGTCTGCGTCTCATGCCGTAGCGTCGTCAAAGAATTCGGCGACGGCGAAAGCCGCATTCGCGTGCTGCACGGAATTAACACCGACGTCTATGGCAGCGAACTGACCTTGCTGGTCGGACCCAGCGGCTGCGGCAAGACCACGTTGATCTCGATCATCGCCGGTCTGCTCTATTCCACCGAGGGAGATGTGATTCTCTTCGGCACACCGCAATCGCAACTCAAGGGCAGCAAGCTCGTTCAGTTTCGAGCGCAGAACGTTGGCTTCGTGTTTCAGCAATACAACTTGCTCCCCTCGCTGACAGCGACCGAGAACGTGGCGATCCCTCTACTGATCCAAGGTCAACCGCGATCGCAGGCTCTCGTGAAAGCCCGCGAAGTCCTGGAAGCGGTCGGCCTGGGCTCGCGAGCGAAACAGTTGCCGTCTCAGCTATCGGGTGGTCAGCAGCAACGGGTTGCCATCGCCCGAGCACTGGTCCACGAACCAAGGCTGTTGGTCTGCGACGAGCCGACTGCCGCACTCGATGCTCAATCGGGCCAGGTTGTCATGGACTTGCTGAAGCGAGTCGCCGTGCAGGCGGGTCGAGCGGTCATTGTGGTGACTCACGATTCCCGCGTCTTCACCTATGGAGACCGCATCATCGAAATGGCCGACGGACGGATCGCAGAACCTGGTTCGACTCAGCATTAGAGCGCATTCCACCTAACTGTGGCGTCCCACGAGCCAAAACCCACTGTGTCTAACCCCTGTTTCAACGCGACACGTAAGTGCGACCCGCACTAGTTCATTTTCAATTGGCCCGGTCTCTCGGGAGAAATCATTATGCCCAGAAAATTGATCCTGCCTCTGCTCGCTGTCATCGCCTTCACGTTCATGTCGATTCATATCGCGCGAGCTCAGCGTGACATTCCACCTCAGCAGCCGCCGCTCGATCCCAGCCGCTCGCCCTACAAAGCGACACTCGCCGGCGCGGGGATCGTGGAAGCGCGATCCGAGAACATTGCCGTCGGCGCCCATCTGCCGGGTGTCGTCACCGAGGTCCTGGTGAAAGTCGGACAGCGCGTTCAAAAAGGAGAGTCGTTGTTCTTGATCGACGCGAGACAACAGCAAGCCGAACTGGCCTCTCGACAAGCTCAACTGGAATCGTCCCAGGCCAGCTTGCGACGCCTGCAGGGAATGCCACGAGCCGAAGACCTGCCGGTCTCGGCGGCCAATGTCGAGAAAGCTCGCGCCGACATGAAGGCTCTGCAGGATCAGATGAACCGCGCGGAGGAGTTGTTCGCCCGTAAGGTCAACAGCGCCGAAGATCTGGTTCAACGACAGCAATCGTTTGCTGGAGCCAAAGCGATGCTTATGCATGCCGAAGCGGAAGATGCCAAGCTGAAGGCCGGTGCCTGGGCCGAAGACCTCGCCGTGGCCAAGGCTGAAGTCGAACGGATGAAGGCCTTGGTCGACCAGACTCAAGTGGAACTCGACCGCCTCCAGGTGAAGTCACCGATCGATGGCACGATTCTGAAAGTTGATGTCCGCCCCGGCGAGTTCGTCGGGGCTCCTCCAGGCCAGCCATTGATCGTGCTGGGCGACATTGATGTGCTGCACGTCCGAGTGGATGTCGACGAACAAGATCTGCCGCGGTTCCGAGTCGGTTTGCCGGGCCTGGGCTACATTCGTGGCGATGCTAAGCAGCCACTCCATCTGGAGTTCGTCCGTGTCGAACCCTACGCACAACCGAAGAAGTCATTGACCGGTTCGGGAACGGAGCGCGTCGACACCCGAGTCCTGCAAGTGATTTACGCGATTCAGTCCTGCGAGCAGAAGATTTATGTTGGTCAGCAAATGGACGTTTATCTCGACACCGCAAAGGAATAGGGCCATCGCAGGCCACGGAATTCGCCCGTGAAAAGCATCGCAGCAACAGGCCAGATCTGGCAAATTCATCTCGACAATCTTGGCCCTGTCTACGACACTCCGCCGCGACCGAATTGTTTGTGACGGGGTGACACATTGAATCGATTTGAACTGAATCAGTGGGACGGCGGAAAACTGGTGGTGAACCAGGCGTTCTCCAACCTGCTGCGCCGTCATCATTGGACGACCTTTGCGGTGATCTGGTCACGAACAGCCGAAGCGGCCGTCGCGAAGAAGCTGCGGACAGATCGAGTCACCCTGCGCTTCACGCTGGACGATGCCGGTCGTGAGCGAGCGTTCTACATCAAGCGGCATGGCCGATCGTCGCTGAAAGAATACATCAAGCCGCTGCTCAGTCTGCGGTGGCCGATCCTGGGCGCAAAAAACGAATGGAACGCGCTCCTCAACTTCCACGAAGCGGGCCTGCCCACGATGACCCCGGTGGCAATGGGTCAGCACGGTTCTGATTCGTTCTTGATTACCGAAGCCCTCGAAAACTGCACCAAGCTATCCGAACTGGACACGTCCCCTTTCGAAGCAACGCATTCGCCTGCCGGAGTTGTTCGTGGGCCGAATCGCAAGACACTCGTGACCGGCATCGCCCGGATGACGCATCGCATGCATGAGGCAGGCCTGCATCATCAAGACTATTACCTCGGTCATCTCCTGTTGCCGAACCCCGCCGCCAAGGGGGAATCGCCGCCTGATCGAATCTACGTGATCGACCTGGGTCGCGTTCGCAAACAGCGACCGCTATCAAAGCGTTGGATCGTTAAAGATCTCGCTCAACTGAACTACTCGGCTCAAGACAGCAGTGCCACGGAGCGCATCCGCTTCTTGCGAGAATACCTCGGTCGCAGGATCAGTCCCGCCGATAAACGATTGATCGCCAGCATCACCGCGAAGACATCCTCGATCGCCAGGCACTCGCGAAAGAACAGCCTGTAGAACGCATCCTGCCTCACTGTGGCGTCCCGCGAGCAGAAAACCGCTTGGTCTAACCCATGTTTCACCGCGACTGTAAGTGCGACACGCACTAGCACTCGTTCATTTCGCCGCCGGCAAATTCACACCCAACAACTGCTTGAGCTGCGCGAACGACCACATCTGCTCGGACAGTCCATCGACACGACCATCGCTCAGCATGGCATCGGCCAACTGGCGAACAGCGAATGCTGTCACAGCGAGGCTTTCCACCGGCGACACCACGATCTTGAATCCGAGATCTTCTAACTCGCTCGCTGAAAGTATCGGAGTCGCCCCGCCGACCAGCATGTTGGCCAATTGCGGCTTGGGGATCTCTCGAGCCACTCGCGCCAACTCATCCCGCGTCTGCGGTGCTTCGACGAAGATCACATCAGCGCCGACTTCGGCATATCGATTCGCACGCTCGATCGCCGCATCCAATCCTTCGACGGCGCGAGCGTCCGTGCGAGCAATCACGACAAAATCAGCGTCCTGTCGAGCATCCAGCGCTGCTCGCAACTTGTCGATCATCTCCTCGACCGGAATCACCTGCTTCCCTGCGAAGTGACCACAACGTTTGGGAAACACCTGATCTTCCAGCAGCATCCCCGCCGCACCCGCTCGTTCGAATTCACGCACCGTACGAATGACATTCGGAATCGCTCCATAGCCAGTATCGCCGTCAACGATGACCGGGACGTCCACCGCGGCCGTCATCCGGCGAGCCGCTTCAGCAACCTCACCCAGCCCCACCAGGCCGAGATCAGGCAGTCCAAACGCACTGGCAGATGTGCCGAACCCGCCCAGAAAAAGCAGTGGGATTCCCGCCTGCTCCATCACCTTGGCCGTAAAAGCATCATGCGGAGCCAGGCTGCGGATGATCCTCGGCATCATCAATCGTTCGCGCAGCTGCATTGTTTTGGGGGTCGAAGACATCGCGTGTTAATCTCGATGAGAAATAGAGGATGGCCTGAGTGACTCAGGTTTTGGATGAGCCGTATTGTGACGATTATTTCAGATTCTTCTTGACGCCTTGCGAAATCTAGCAAACACTAACACCTCATTATTCTCTGATGCGAATGCGGTACGTCTACCGTTCTTTCAGCTTGTCGTCTGCTCTTTTGTGCATTCTTCGTTTGCGAGGTATGGGCCATGTCTCGTCGCTTCTGGTTTTGTGCTGCGCTCTTACTAACTTGTCTGATAGGTCTGCCACCGTTGCTGGCGCAAGAGTCGAGCGATTCCGTTCGATTCAATCAACCGATCCCCGTCACGATCCGCATGACGAATAATGCGATCATTAAGACGATGCTGGTCGGGATCGATCAGGACGGCATCAGTACCGTGTCACCTCAAGGTCGAGCAATCGAGTACCTATTCACCAAAGTCCGTACCATTCGTAGCTTGGACGGATCGCTCTTTATCACGCCGGCCAAAGATGATATGGCCGAGGTGATCACCCGTCTGAGTGCGCTAAATCCAAGTCCCGCCAG
>CBIHQO010000558.1:0-5032 GCA_966211735.1 uncultured Schlesneria sp. | reverse complement strand
CAGATCGTGACGGGTTCGGTATCGAAGCTGGAAGGTGGCGCGGCGATCGTCTCTTTGGGCAAAGTCGAAGGACTGCTTCCTCGCGGAGAACAGATTCCAGGCGAAGGGTTCCGCGTTGGTGAACGCGTTCGAGCCACCGTGTTGGAAGTCCGTAAAGCGGGCAGCCGTGTGAAGATCATCCTGTCGCGGACGCACGTGGAATTTGTGCGGCGGCTGTTTGAACTGGAAATCCCTGAAGTTGGCGAACGGGTCATTGAAGTTCGGTCACTGGCTCGCGAAGCCGGTTATCGCTCAAAGGTTGCCGTCTCGTGCATCGACAATAACATTGATGCGGTCGGTGCCTGTGTTGGTGTTCGTGGTGCTCGCATCAAGAATATCACGGGAGAGCTGGGCGACGAAAAAATCGACATTGTGCGATGGAACGATTCGCTGCAAGTCCTGGTTCCCAATGCCTTACAGCCGGCCGAAGTGGAAGATGTCATCCTGTGTCCGATGCTGGGTCGTGTGATTGTGCTGGTCCGCGATGACCAGTTGTCACTGGCGATCGGTAAACGTGGTCAGAACGTACGTCTCGCATCGAAGTTGGTGGGCTGGGACATCGAGGTGATGACCCGGGAAGAATTGGACGAGCAGCTTGAACGGTCTGTACAAGCGTTCGCTGAAATTCCTGGCGTGACCGCCGATCTGGCGGAAAACCTCGTGGCACAAGGCTTCCTCAGTTTCGACGACCTCTCGGTCATCGAACCGGACCAGCTCGCCGAGATGGGCGGCCTGACGGAAGCGGAATGCGAGATCATTGTGAACCATGCAGAAAAGGAAAGTGAGCGTCTGGAAACAGAGCAGCGCCTGCGAAAGGCCACAGAACGCTCACAAGGAATGGAATCGACACGACACGCCAAGCCAGAACCGGTTGTTGAGCCACCAGTGGAAGTGGCCGTCAAATCGGAATCATCAACGAACGGAGACGCCCCGACAGAGGTTACTGCACAGAGCGAAGCACAGGGTACTGCTGAAGGCATCGAGCCAAGCGCGAGTTGAGGTGTTAGATTGGTCGAAGGTCACGAATCATTCGTGCGGATAGGAAATGCTGAGAATTGGGCTGGCAACCCCGGAACGTGAATCGCCGGTTTCGATGCGAGTGGTCGGGGCCACCGCCATCCGGCGTGATCGATTGGGAAGCGGTGTTGATTAACTGGGGCAGTGCCGCTGGCGTGTCAGAGCATTCTCCGAACGAGGGACTTGCGTTTGAAAATTCGTATTTTTGCGCTTGCCAAAGAGCTCGACATCGACAGTAAACTGTTGATCGACTACTGCTCGAAGGCTGGAATTACTATTAAGAACTCGGCTCTGGCGAGCATATCGCCTGAAGAGCGAGATCGAGTTCTGGACATCATACGGTCGAGCGGATCGCCGGCAACCGCTACGGCCGTTGCTCCGTCACCTGTCACACCCACTCGCGAACATACTGCGGAAGTTGCCGGGAAGGCCCGCACCATTCGTAACATGAATGACATGGTGGCACGCCCGATTCCATCTCGCATGCCGGCGGAAGCCAGGCATGTTGTCGTCGAGCAGCCGCCTGTTGAAATCCCCGAACCAGAGCCCGAAGAGGTACCAGCAGCCGAGCCTGCTGCTGTGGAAATTGAGACTGCAGAAATTGAGACTGCCGCTCCGTCAGTAGCCGAAGTTGCGGAACAGCCAGCCGAAGCGCCTGTTCAGGAACCAGCTGTCGTCGCCCCTGCCACGGCAGCGGTGCCGCCTGGCAAGGCTCCACTCAGCCGCGAGTCGTATATGTCGCCCTCGGGTGTCCCTCCGCGTGCGATGCGGACGATGACTTCGCGGTCGTCTTCGGACTTTGGCGGTACCAAAGCTGCCGCTCCGAAGAAGCCACGAATCGGGCTTAACTTTGCGGCCATCCCCAAGGCTCCCGTCGCCCCGAAAACGACGAAGCCCGAGGATGAAGCTGCACAGAAGCCAGTGATTCGCCTGAATCCCAAGGACGCGACGCCGCTTGGCCCGCTGACAAGGCACATCAAGAAGGGCGATGAGAAGAAGAAACGCCCGGCCGAAGAAGAAGATGATGCGCTGAAGCCAAAACGGGCCGTTGTGCTCGAAGGCGGTCACATCCAACGGCGTAAGCCACGTGCGCCCGGTGAAGATGAAGATGGCGATGGACGCGGCAAGGGATTTCGTCCCAAGGGCCCTCGTCGCCATGCCCAGAAGACCGAACTGAAGTCGACCGCCGAAGTGGACGTTCCGATCACCGTTCGTTCACTATCGGAAGCCATTGGTCGCCCCGCGAAGGCGATCATGAAGATTTTGATCGAACGCGGCGAGATGGCGACGATCAATTCGATGCTGGAAGAAGACGAAGCTGTCGAGATCTGCCTGGAATTGGGCGTCGACCTGCAAGTGAAGCGGGATAAGACGATCGAAGAAGAGATTGAAGAAGTGACCATCGGTGAAGATCGACCAGAAGATCTGGAACCGCGGCCGCCAATCATTACGATTCTGGGACACGTCGACCACGGTAAGACGACGCTGGTCGATAAGCTGCGTTCAGCGAATGTCGCCGCGTCCGAGTTCGGTGGGATCACGCAGCACATCGCCGCGTATCAGATCGAACACAATGGACATAAGCTGACTTTCGTTGATACGCCTGGCCATGCCGCTTTCGGCGAGATGCGAGCACGCGGTGCAAACGTAACCGATATCGTGGTTCTCGTCGTGGCAGCCAACGATGGGGTGATGCCACAAACTGTCGAATGTATCTCGCATGCGAAAGCGGCGGGCGTTCCGATGGTTGTGGCCATGAACAAGGTTGACCTGCCCGATCGCAACGAGCAACGTGTTTTGACGGACCTGTCAACGCATAACGTGCTGGCCGCCGAATGGGGTGGTGATGTCGAAGTTGTCCGCACGTCTGGCCTGACCGGGCAAGGCTTGCCTGAGTTGCTCGATACTCTGTTGTTGACCGCTGAACTGCACGACTTCCGTGCCAATGCCAAGCGTCCAGCAACAGGGGCCTGCCTGGAAGCCTTCCGCGACGAAGGTCGTGGTCCGCTGGCCTGGTTGATTGTTCGCAAAGGAACCCTGCGAGTCGGCGATGTTGTGCTCTGCGGTTCGGCCTACGGTCGTATCCGAGCGATGTACAACGAGTCCAATCAAGAAATCCAGGAAGCACCACCATCGACGCCGATCAAGGTCGCTGGCTTGGACATCGTGCCGAATGCCGGTGATCAGTTCGTCGTCCTGCCTGACTTGGAAGCGGCTCGAACCGCTGCCGTGGATCGACAGCAGAAGGGCCGATCAGCGGTCCTGGCAAACATGGGTGGTCGCCGAACAATGGTGGACATCCTGAATGCCGCGCGTGACGGCCAGGTTCAAGATCTGACTGTCATCCTGAAGGCAGATACCCCAGGTTCGCTGGAAGCCTTGCGAAGCGAACTAGGTAAGTTCGAGCACCCTGAGGTTCGAGTGAAGATCCTGCACGAGGGTGTGGGTGGTGTCAACGAAAGTGACATCTACCTGGCCGCGGCCTCCAACGCCGTCATCTTCGCGTTCCACGTGATCGCCGAAGACCGAGCTCAGCAGTTGGCCCAACAGGAATCCGTGGAAATCCGTCGTTACAACATCATCTATGAGGTGATGGACGAGATTAAGCGAATCCTGGAAGGGATGCTCAAGCCCGAGCAGAAAGAAGTCACGACCGGCCGAGCAATCGTGCTGCGAACATTCAGCATTACCCGGTTTGGAACAATCGCTGGTTGCCGCGTTTTGAACGGAACCATCGAACGTAACAGCCGAGTCCACTTGATCCGCGACCAGAAGATCCTGCACACCTATGGCATCGCCTCGCTGAAGCGAGAGAAGGATGATGCGAAGGAAGTTCGGGAAGGGATGGAATGCGGTATCCGCCTGGAACACTTCAACGACATCAAGGAAGGTGATTTGCTGGAAGCGTATAAGATTGAGGAAGTGAAGCGAACCCTTGAATAACGGCCTTCGCGGGGCATTTGCCGGCTGAACAAGCCGGCAAATGCTTCAGGCTCAATCCGACGACAGTGACTCTTTCATTTTCCGCATTAACGCCAGGATAATTTAGCGAATGAATTCCCGCCGCATGGCCAAGGCTTCGGAAGCCATTCGGGAAACAGCCAGCACCGTAGTGTTGTTTGAGCTGCGCGATCCCCGCGTCAAAAATATCACAGTTCTTAGCGTCGAGGTCAGTCCCGATCTACGAAATGCGAAGATCTTTGTGACGATCATGGGGGATGCCAAAGCTCAATCGCTCGCGATGCACGGGTTGGAGTCTGCTCGTGGATTCATTCAGTCCAAGATTGCCGACCGGCTACAGACTAAGAACGCCCCGATAATTCGATTTGTCCTGGACCCTTCTGTGAAGAAGAGCATTGAGGTTTCTCGAGCTCTACAAGACGCGAACCTTCAGGATTCGCAAGCGTCTGCCGACGCTTCAGATGAGGAAGGTCTGGACGAAGATGAAGAGGACACCGACCATGAAACAGATGGAATTTCAGAAGATGATTCAGCAAACGATGAGAAGTGAAATTCGTTAAACACCGTCCGCTGCGGTACTTTCCCCTACTTGGAACCGCGGCGTGCGACACCTGTTGATGCGAACGAAGGTGCATCAGGCGTTTGGATGAATAAACGGAAGAGGTTGAAATAAGCCTATGGTTGCTGCATCGCGTGCCAAGTCGTCAGATCGTGCGGCGATTGTCAAGAAATTGCTCCCGGCTATCAAAAAGCAATACAAGGTTGTCGTGCCCAAACATGATCGCCCTGTGCTGGAAACAATGCTTTATGCCATTTGCCTCGAAGATGCATCCGTCGACGAAGCCGAGTTGGCGTTCGAACGGTTGGGAAAAGAGTTTCCTGACCTGAATGAAATTCGCGTCAGTTCCATATCGGAAATCGAACGCGCCTTTTCCGGGTTGTCTCGAGCGGAATGGCGAGCGTTCCACGTGCGTAGCGTGCTGCAGTACGTCTTCGAAAAGTCGTTCGCTTTCGA
>CBIHQO010000557.1:0-5038 GCA_966211735.1 uncultured Schlesneria sp. | reverse complement strand
GGCTTTGGCGTTGGCCTTTTTTCCAAGTCGACGCCACAGGTCAGCCTTCGCGGCGTGGATCAAGTGATAGTCGGGCAAGGCACCTCGATCGAGGATGGCGTCGATCAGTTGCAGCCCTGCTGGCGGGCCGTCTCGCATCGCCACGGCGACGGCTCGGTTCAGTTCGATCACCGGTGACTGGTTGGCCTGATACAGGATGTCATACCACCCGACGATTTGAGCCCAGTCGGTCGATTTCGTATCGGGGGCATTCGCATGGGTCGCGGCGATCGCCGCCTGAATCGTGTAGACCCCGACATGCTCGGCCGCGATCGCTTTTTCGACCAGCCTGATTCCTTCTTCAATTTGCGCGCGACTCCAAAGTGATCGATCCTGATCTTCGAGGAGAATCAGATCACCATCAGCGGTGACTCGCGCGGTGCGTCGGGATTCGGTGAACAGCATCAGTGCGAGCAGTCCGAGTGCTTCCGGGTCGGGCAGCAGTTCGACCAGCAGGCGACCGAGTCGAATTGCTTCGTCCGAGAGGTCGGCTCGCATGAGCATTTCGCCCGACGAGGCGTAATAGCCTTCGTTGAAGACGAGATAGATGACCGACAGCACCGATTCCAGTCGGTCGCGAATCTCTGCTTTGGAAGGGACGACGAACGGAATGGCGGCCATTTTGATCTTGGCTTTGCCACGGACGATGCGCTGCGCGATCGTGGGGGCCGCGGTGAGGAACGCGCTGGCGATTTCTTCGGTAGTGAGTCCGCAGACCTCGCGTAGTGTCAACGCGACTTGAGAGTCGAGCGCCAATGCCGGATGGCAGCAGGTGAAAATCAATCGCAGGCGATCGTCTTCGATTTCTTGTTCGGAACGGGCGGCATTCGTCGCGGCGGCATCATCCAGACGCTTGGCCACGGTTCCCAGGGAAGAGTCGAATCGTGTTCGACGACGAATTACGTCGATCGCCTTGAAGCGTCCTGTCGAGACCAGCCATGCAGCCGGGTTGCCGGGGATGCCGTCCTGCTGCCATTGCGTCAACGCCATGGCGAAGGCTTCGTGCAACGCTTCTTCGGCCAGGTCGAAATCACCGATCAATCGCACCAGCGTGGCGAAGATCTTTCGCGACTGACTGCGGTAGGTTTCGTCCAGTATCTGGCGAACGCGATTCACGGGATCGTCGGTCATCTCGGCAATCTTCAAAACGGATGCGTGTGGTTGGATGCGATGACGATTCTCAAAACGAGGCGAAATGTATTGTGTGCCATTTGCGGAATCACCGCGACAGTCGAGCCATCAAAACGATCCTATGCATCAGAATGCGGTGGCGGGTTCTGGACAAAATAGTCTCTGCTGCGGATTCCGAGAGGCGCAAGTGGTTCGCCCCCTCGATAGGATGTCTAACGCCCCTGTATGCCGGTCTGCCACCGCGACCCATCAAACCACATGATCTCTGTCTCCGAAATCACTCGACATTTCCGGTCCAGCAACGGGCCTATCGTTGCTGTGGATCGACTGTCGTTTCAAGTTCAATCGGGCGAAGTCTACGGTTTGCTCGGCCCCAACGGAGCAGGGAAGACGACCACACTGCGAATGATCCTGGGGTTGCTGTCGCCGACCAGTGGCGATGCGGAAGTCGACGGCTTTCGAGCGACCCGGGAACCGGATGAGGTGAAGCGTCGAATCGGTCTGGTGTCGGCCAGTTCGGGTTTGTATCAATGGCTGACTCCTCGCGAAACATTGATGTTTTTTGCGGACCTGTATGGGGTGGCCCCTGTGGCGGCCCGGGCTCGTCTGGAAGAACTGAGCAATCTGTTCGACATCGGCCAATTCCTGGATCAGCGCTGTGCGACGCTAAGCACGGGACAGAAGCAGCGCGTGACGCTGGCGCGGGCCCTGATGCATGATCCTCCGGTGATGCTGCTGGATGAACCGACTCGTGGCCTGGATGTGATCGGGACTCACGTCGTCTTCAAATACATCACGAAACTGCGGTCGCTGGGTAAAGCGGTTGTGGTGTCGACTCATCGACTCGACGAAGCGTCACATGTGTGCGATCGCATGGGGCTATTGCATCGAGGGCGATTGAAGCACGAGGGAACGTTTGCCGAACTGCAACAGGCCACAGGGTGCAGCAACCTGTTTGAAATGTTTCTGCAATTGATTGGCAATCAATCCGGGTCGACCTTCGGAGAGGCCGCGCATGTCTGACGAGTCCGGCACGCCAGATTCCCCCCGTGGCTGGACTTCACCGCGCTGGTGGCGGTTAACGGTCAAAGAACTCCGCGAAATCCTGCGTGATCGTCGTACGATCATCACGCTGGTCGCGATGCCGCTGCTGATCTATCCCTTGCTGGGTGTCACGCTGCAGAAGCTGATTCTGGCGCAGGTCACTCGAACTCGGATCGAATATCGAGTCGCGCTGCCGTCGCGCCATGAAGAGCCGATGTTCCGAAAGCTCTTCTCGCTAGGGAACCAGTTGGTTTCCAAGCGTGAAGGACGCACCGTCGATATGCAACAGCATCCCCAGGGAACCATCGACGATCCGCTGATCGAACTGCTGATTCCGGATCAGGAGGACGGTGGAACCGCTGTTGGCAAAGCGGTTGCCGAGGGAGAAGCCGATATCGCCGTTCTCTTTGGGTCACATCCCGACAACCGCATTACGGGGATGGAGATCATCTATCGATCGGGATCGCCCGTCAGCCGTGACGCGCGACGATTTATCGAAGATCGATTTCGAGCTTTGAATGAGGATTTCGCTCGCCACACACTGGCCGCAGAAACGCCGGCGATCCCGCTCCCATACGATATTCGAGTCGAATCGCTGACGCCGATCGGGAACCAGTCTGGCCCTCCACTGTCGCTGGCGACTTTGGTTCCGCTGATCCTGATCCTGATGACGGTCACCGGAGCGGTCTATCCCGCGATCGATTTGACCGCGGGGGAACGCGAACGTGGCACGCTGGAGGCACTGGTTTCATCCCCGGTCCCTCGTCACGAATTGTTGTTTGCGAAGTATGTCGCCGTGGTGACGGTGGCTGTGATGACCGCGGTGGCGAACCTGGTTTCGATGATCGTCACCGCCTATGCCAGCGGACTGGAAGGTTTGTTATTTGGTGCGGGCGGGCTCTCCGTGCGACTGATTGTGCTGACGTTGAGCCTGCTGTTCGTGTTCGCGGCGTTCTTCTCGGCCGTGATCCTGATCCTGACGAGTTTTGCCCGCAGCTTTAAAGAAGCGCAGGCCTATCTGATCCCGTTGATGCTGGTCTCGCTGGCACCCGGCATCATCTGTTTGCTGCCAGGGATTGAGTTCAATACGTGGCTGGCTGTCACGCCGCTAGCAAACATTGTCTTGCTGGCTCGCGATGTGTTCGATAATCGAGTGATCCCGATCTGGGCACTCGCGACGCTGCTGTCGACGGCCTTGTACGCGGCTGTCGCGTTGTCGGCAGCCGCCCGGATCTTCGGAACAGATGCCGTGCTTTACGGCGGCGATGGAAGCTGGTCAGACCTGTTTCGTCGACCAGAAGTCCCTCGCCCGCAGGCCACGTTAGGCCAGGCAATGTTCGCCTTGGCGATCCTGTTTCCCGCGTTTCTGATCCTGGGTGGAACAGCCGCGCGGCTGGCTCATTTATCGATCGAGAGTCGCCTGGCGATCAACATGGCGATCACGATTCTGTTGTTTGCTGTCCTGCCGCTGGGGCTGACTCGCTATTTTGCGATCGCGTGGAATTCGGGATTGTCGCTACGATCAGCTTCGCCGTTGTCGTTTCTTGCGGCGGCGGTGCTGGGCCTGTCGTTGTGGCCGTTTGCCTATGAACTGGTCCTGGTCCAGTCGCCCGATCGATTGACGGAGTTCGTGAAGCTGTTCGAATCGATCAAGGCTCAGATTGATGCAGTGCCGTTGGTGTGGAAGTTGATCGCCCTCGCCCTGGTTCCCGCCGCCTGCGAAGAGCTGTTCTTTCGCGGTTTCCTGCAGACGACATTTCGAGCGGAAATGGCCAGTCCGTTGGCGGTGATCCTGTCGAGCACTCTGTTTGGCTTATTCCATGTGGTCGTTCGCGATGCGTTGTTCTTCGAGCGATTCGCGCCGACCTGTTTCCTGGGGCTGATCCTGGGAATCGTCTGTTTGAAAACAGGCAGCGTCTGGCCGGGGATCGTATTGCACTGCATTCACAACGGCCTGCTGCTGACGGTGTCGAATTACACGGAGCAACTGAAAGCCTGGGGGATTGGCAGCGGCGAACAAGAGCATCTGCCGGCATCCTGGTTAATCGGCGCCGGCGTGTTGGCGATCGGTGCGATGACCGTTCTGGTGCTGCAGCGGCCTCGGGCTGCGGTGAAGGCGTAGGGTGCGTGTAGTCTTCGGAACGCACCATCTTCGCTCAAGCAACATCATTTCACGAACATCACTGGTGTGTTCCGAAGACTTCACACACCCTACTCGAAATTCGCTCCTTCAAGCCCCGGTGGCTCGATGGATCCCCAGTCGGCTGGGTAGTGTTTCGATATGACGTGCCGATGAAACGAAGACCATGGCCATTCAGATGGGTGGGTCACATATCCGTGTTTGACCGGATTGAAATGAATGTAGTCGAACCGCGTCTCCAGATCGGTATCGTCGCGGGCGACGTGCTCATGATAGCGTCGCTGCCAGATTCCTCGATGACCACGTGCTCGTTGAGAAGAGGTCACGGGTTCCTCATGCCCTCCGGCCGCAAGCCATGCAGTTGTAAATTCATCTTTAATGGCCTTCCACCGTGCGGGGTACGCTTCATCTCCAGGTGGCAGGATCCACAAGCAATGGAGATGGTCCCACAACAAGACCATCGCAAACAGTTGAAACGGATGCTCAACGAGAACATTGCGAATAGCATTTCCCAGCAATTCACGTGCATGCGGATCGCGAAACAACGGATAGCGATTGTATGTAACGACCGTAAAGAAATAGGTTCCGCCAGCAACAAACCATCGGCGATAATCCGACATGCTGGCCAGTCCTGACAACACGAAGCGCGTAGGGTGTGTGGAGTCTTCGGAACACACCAGCAAA
>CBIHQO010000556.1:0-5046 GCA_966211735.1 uncultured Schlesneria sp. | reverse complement strand
CGTCTGCACGGCTGGAAGGCAGCATCACTGCGGAAAGAACCACGGCAATCGTGCCGGTGGCAAACACCTTGCGAAACATTTCGTCCCCTCCTGGATCGAATGGCTGCCGACCGTGGGCAAGAATCCGTGTCTGCCCCAATTTCTCCGGTCCACCATGCCCTATCCATTTCGGCAACGGGATGCGGCTTGAATGAATCATTCCGTGTTTAACGAACGAACACCTCTGTTTTTGCCAACTATTTGTGCGTAAAGACGTTACGTAGCGTTGGAAAATCGATATAACCGTTGCAGACGGTACGTTCGGCAATGTTTCTGCCGCTAGAAATGTCAGCGCAAATTGCCTCATTTAGGCCGCTGCAGAGATCCGCGTTTCCGGTCGAAGATACTAGCGACAGCAAGTTGCGAATTGAGTCTGCATCAGGAGTGGGACGTTGGCGAAACGTGGTTCGGAGACAGTGAACGGCAGCGAAGAAGCTGGCGATCGAATCCAATATGTGCCGCTCAGTCAGGAGACGCGACGTCGCTACCTGAACTATGCGATGTCCGTGATCAGCTCACGCGCACTCCCTGATGTCCGTGATGGGTTGAAACCAGTCCAGCGACGCATCTTGTACGTCATGTATCATGGCCTGCGGCTAACCGCCGACAGCAAGCCGTACAAGTGCGCCAAGATCCAGGGCGATACGACGGGAGACTACCACCCGCACGGGGGTTCGGCAGTCTACGAAGCACTGGTCCGCATGGCCCAAGACTTCACGTTGCGCTATCCGCTGATCGACGGACAGGGAAATTTCGGCTCAATCATGGGCCTGCCCCCTGCGGCCGAGCGTTATACCGAAGCCCGGCTGACAAGCATCGCCGAACAGCTCATGAACGAGCTGCGGTATCAGACCGTCAACATGCGGCCGAACTATGACGGTCGTCTGGAAGAGCCCGTCGTCTTCCCGGCCCGGTTCCCAAATTTGCTGGTCAATGGATCTTCAGGCATCGCGGTCGGCATGGCGACCAACATTCCACCGCACAATTTGGGCGAAGTGATCGCGGCATGCGTCCATTTGATCCAAAATCCCGAGGCCGAAACCAAGGATCTCGCCAAGATCATCAAGGGACCCGACTTCCCGCTTGGCGGTCGAATCGTCACGGATCGTAAGGAATTGAAGACGATCTACGAAGATGGCCGTGGCAGTATTAAAGTTCGCGGCGAATGGCGAGTTGACAAAGATCGCAAGGGACCGATTGAAAACAAGCTGGTGATCTATTCGATGCCTTACGGTGTCGACTCAGGTCCGCTGGCCTCCGAAATCGGCGCGATCGTGAACAGCAAAAAGCTGCCGCAACTGATCGATTCGAATGACGAGACAGACAACAAGAACGGCCTGCGGATCGTCCTGGACCTGAAGCCGGGTTCCGATCCAAACTCGGTCATGACGTATTTGTACAAACATACGTCGCTGGAACAGAACCTCGCGTACAACGCAACCGCTTTAATCCCTGACGAAAAAGGAGCATTGGTTCCCGCCCGCCTGGAATTGAAAGCAATTCTGCAGCACTTTCTCACATTCAGGTTGCAGACCGTTAAGCGTCGATTGGAATTCCAATTGCGACAGCTTGAACATCGCATTCATGTGCTTGAAGGTTTCGCGCTCGTTTTCAACGACCTTGATCGTGCCCTGAAGATTATCCGTAACAGCACTGGCAAACGGGACGCCGCCGACAAGTTGATGAAGGTGTTCACGCTCGACGAAGAGCAGACGATGGCGATTCTCGAGTTGCAGCTTTATCGCATCTCACAGCTTGAAATCAATACGATCCTCGAAGAGTTGGGAGAGAAACAAACCGAAGCTGAAAAAATTCGTAAACTACTGGCTTCGGAAACAAAGCTATGGAAGTTGATCCAGGTGGAACTGGAAGAACTCTCAACACAAGTCGCCGACAAACGCCGCACGGCAATCGGCAGCAGTGAAGAGTTTGTCGTTTTTGCCGCGGCCGCTAAAAGCGTTCGCGAAATTCCGAACGTGGTGCTTCCCCGAGACGGCTGTATAAACCGCGTCGGCCGCTTGCAAAGCGTGGAAACGACTCGAGTCCGCGAGGGTGACGCCGTTCTGGATGTCATTCCGGGCAGCACCATGGATACAGTTGTCTTCTTCGCCAGCGATGGCATCGCGTACACGCTGAGCATTACTGACATCCCGGCGTCCTCTGGATATGGCGAACCAATTTCGAAGCACGTCAAAATCAAGGATGGGGTTGGAATCATCGCGGCGCTCACGACAGACGTTCGCTTTACCCCCGCCGATGAAGAAGCAGGCGCTGAATTGCCGCCCTACCCTTACTTCCTGGCACTGACCCTGCAAGGTCAGGTCATGCGTCTGCCGTTGTCCCCCTTCCGACTTCCCTCGACCAAATCGGGCCGAAAGTACTGTCGGCTGGCGGAGGGCGATCGTGTGGTCTGGCTGGAACTGGTTCGCGATGCCACATCGATGTTTGTCGCGACCCGGCAAGCACGGGTCACACACTTCGCCATTGACGATGTGGCCATACTGTCGGGAGCAGGCAAAGGCGTTCGTGGAATTAAGCTGAGCGAACCCAAAGACGAAGTGCTGGGTGCCGCACAAATGGCTCGGCCCAGCGATTGTCTGCGAGTCATGACCAGCCACGAGAAGACACTCGTCTTCGGTCAGATGAAATACGAAATCTCGGCACGGGGTGGCAAGGGTATTCGTGCGGCGCAGCGCAGCACCTTTACAGAGATCCTGCGACCCGAAATCCAGCTTGTCGATTGGGCGGCGATGGAACAGGCCGAGAAATAGCGACCCGTTCTGAATCCACAGCCACGCTGAACTGACCCGCTGCTGATTACCTCCGATCGTTTTGAAAGCTTCCTGCATGTCAACTGGCAATACGCGATACACCGCTGAAGACATCGAAGTCATTGAAGGTCTGGAAGCCGTTCGCCGGCGACCTTCGATGTACATTGGTGGTGTCGACGCCCGCGGCCTGCACCACCTGCTTTGGGAAATCGTCGACAACTGCGTCGACGAACATCTCGCCGGGCAATGCACCGAGATCACAGTCACGCTCCATAAAGATGGTGCGTCGTGCTCTGTCCAGGATGACGGCCGCGGAATCCCCGTGGATACCCATTCGAAAACCAAGAAATCCGCCCTCGAGACGATTCTGACGACGCTGCACTCGGGCGGCAAATTTTCGAGCCAGGCCTATGCTCGTAGCGGCGGTCTGCACGGGGTCGGTTCGTCGGTGGTCAACGCCCTGTCGATTGAGATGGAAGCAACGGTCCATCGCGATGGGCATGAATGGTCGCAGCGATACAAACGCGGCAAGCCGACGACGCCCGTCAAGAAGGTGAAACCGTTCCGCGGTCACGGCACGACGATTTTCTTCCGTCCTGACGAAGAGATCTTCTCCAAGACCGCCTTCAATCCCGACACGATCAAGCAACACCTCGAAGACATTTCGTACGTTCACGGTGGCTTGAAGATCATTTTCATCGATGAAGCTCGGAAAGAAAAGTTCGAGTACCTTCATCCCGACGGCATCGTGTCGTACCTCAACAAGATCCTCGCCGAAGGGCAGAAGAAGGCGATCCACGATCAAAACTTCGTCATCGTTCGTGATGACGACAAGTACAAAATCGAATTCGTTCTGCGGTGGACCGAAGCGACCGATGAGCAGATCCGCAGCTATGTCAACGGGATTCGTACCCATGCCGGGGGAACGCACGAATCCGGGCTGCGATCGGCGATTGGTAAGGCTGTTCGAAACTACATGGAAGTCCATGACATCAAGATCAAAGGCATCACGATTGAAAACAGCGACATCCGCGAGGGGATCCTCGGGATTCTGTCTGTCTTTCTCTCGGAGCCAATGTTCCAGGGTCAAACCAAAGAAAAACTGAACAACCCCGAGATGACGGCGACCGTCGAAAGCGTAGTTCGCCCCGCCCTGGAAACGTGGCTCAGCGGCAACCCGTCAGTTGCCGACGCGGTCGTCGGCCGTATCGTCCTGGCGGCGCGAGCACGACAAGCGAGCCGTGATGCCGCGGGTGAAGTCCGTCGCAAAACGGCCACTACTCGCCGGACGAGTTTGCCCGGCAAACTGCTGGACTGTCGTTCCACTGACCCTAAAGAGTCGGAACTGTTCATCGTCGAAGGTCAGTCCGCAGGTGGCACCGCCGGAATGGGACGCGACAGCCGTTTTCAAGCCGTTTTGCCACTACGCGGCAAGGTGCTCAATACGGAGTGCCTTACCACAGCGAAGGTGATCGAGAACCAGGAAATTAAAGACCTGATCGAAACGCTGGGCACAGGGATCGGCAACGGCTTCGATGTCCACCGCCTGCGCTACGACCGAGTCATCCTGATGATGGATGCTGACAGCGACGGCTACCACATCAGCACGTTACTGTTAACGTTCTTCTTCCGGCACATGCGAGATCTGATCACCGGTCAGAAGCTCTATCTGGCTCAGCCACCACTCTACCGAATTCAAGTGGGTTCGAAGACGACCTACGCTCAGGACGACATTCACAAGGAAGAGATTCTGGCCGCGCTGCCCGCCAACCGAAAAGCGGAAATCCAACGCTTCAAGGGTCTGGGTGAGATGAACGCTCAGCAACTGAAAGAGACGACGCTAGATCCGAAAACCCGAACATTGTTGTCTATCAGCGTGGACAGCCTGATCGAAGCCGATCTGACATTTTCGCAATTGCTCGGCAAGGATCCCGCCGAGCGTTACAAGATCATCATGAGCGAGGCTAACCTCGTGGACGATCTGGATGTCTAAATTTCCATGCGCGACGATGTTGAATTCAGATTGGGTGCCACGGTTTTGGAGTCCTCGACAAAACCGTGTCTTCTCGTGCCGTTGATCTGAAGTCTGGCGAATTGTTCCCGACAGAAAGACCATCAACTTCGGAGTTGAATGCCGAGCCAGCACGGCTTTGTCGAGGACTCCAACACCGTGGCACCCGCGGCCTCACGCGCCAGACCCCGGGGAGGACACTCGCACACGTCTAATCTGGCAATT